>JBBDYQ010000010.1 GCA_040901445.1 Thermoleophilaceae bacterium
GAACCCCAGCTGAAAAGATGGCGGAACTGTTGCGTTGACCGCCTGAAGCCGCCACGCCCAAGGCAGGATGCTTGCATCCCGCCGCTCGCGCTCAGGCTGAGCGCCTGTCACGGCGCTCCCGCTGCGGGCCCACCGTGTACTTCGGGTCGCGCGCCGACTGGAACCCCGCCCGGAACACCGACCAGCGCTCCAGCAGCGACCCGGCGAGGATGGCAGCGCCGCCGGCTGCCGCCAGCCGGCGGCTGCGGCGCCCGCCGAAGAAGGTGGTGGCGGCGCCGGCGGTCGTGAGGGTCATCGCCGCGCGTGAGATCCGGCCGCAGGCGCCGGACTCATAGGGCGCGGCGAGGTCACCCAGGCGATGCTTCATCACCTGGCTCGCGGCGCCCTCGGCCAGCGCGCCGCCCAGCGCCAGGCGGCGGGCCGGACCGGCGTCGCGCGGCGACGTGGCGATCGCGGCCATTGCGCCCGCGCTGGCCAGCGCGCTGCCGCCGAAGATGAACGGCAGCTCGCGCCGCGCCTCGTGCCAGACCGGCACCGCCGTGTCGGCCAGGAGCGCGGCCGTGTAGGTGGCCACCGGCATGCCGAGCACGGCGGCCGCGGCCCCCGCGGCGCGCCCCGCCGGCCGCGGGCCCACGCCCAGCACGTCGTGCGCGGCGGCCGCGGTGATGGCCCCACCGGCGGCGGTGAGCAGCCACGACCCCACGCTCATCGGCGACGTGACCTTGAACACACGCAGCATGTTGAGGAAGCGCGAGGGCCGGCCGAGGTCGGAGATGAGCAGCGCCGGGCTCACGGCGATCCCCAAGAAGGACGCGATCCAGGCGTTGCGCGCGAGCCGCTCGTTGCCGGTGACGGAGGCGCCGAAGGCAAGCCCCGCCGACGCCCCCGCGAGCCCGCCGGTGAAGAAGTAGACCGGGATCTCCCAGGTCCAGACCGGCTCCTTGATCACGGGGCGGCCGTAGTAGGAGTCCGGCCGCGCCGGCTCCACCATGCGCCGCTCACGCGTGCTCATCGCCGCCCGCCGATGAAGGCCGCGGCCACGCCCGCCCCCACTGCCAGCGCCGCCGCTCCCACCGCCCGCCAGATCTCCGGCAGGTCGAAGGTGGTGTCCACCGGGTCGGGCGGCAGCCCGTACACCTCGGGCTCGTCGAGCAGGAGGAAGAAGGCGCCGGCGGCGCCGATGCCGTCGCCGGGCCCATCGAGGTAGAGGCGCGCGTCGGCCAGCCCCTGCTCCTTCAGGCTCTCAACCCGCGCGCGTGCGCGCGTGAGCAGCTCGTCGTGCTCGCCGAACTGGATCGAATCGGTCGGGCACGCCTGCGCGCAGGCGGGCTCCCTGTCGTCCTTCAGGCGGTCGTAGCAGAGAGTGCACTTCCACACCCGGCCGTCCTCCTCGCGCCGGTCGAGCACGCCGAACGGGCAGGCCGGCACGCAGTAGCCGCAGCCGTTGCAGACGTCCTCCTGCACGACGACGGTGTCGAACTCGGTGCGAAACAGAGCCCCGGTGGGACACACGTCGAGGCAGGCCGCGTGCGTGCAGTGCTTGCAGACGTCCGAGGACATCAGCCAGCGCATGCCGCCGTCCGCCGCCATCCCGCCGTTCTCCTGCGCGAGCTCGTTGGCGGCGGCGACCTTCACGAGGTCGCCCTCGCCGTCGTCGGCGCTGAGCGGCACCCGCTGCTCCACGAACGCCACGTGTCGCCAGGTGTTGGCGTTCAGCTCGCTGGTGTTGTCATAGGACTCTCCGGTGAAGCCCTGGTGGTCGTCGGGGATCCCGTTCCACTCCTTGCACGCCACCTCACACGCCTTGCAGCCGATGCAGACCGAGGTGTCGGTGAAGAAGCCCACGCGCTCCCGCTGTTCCGGCCCGTAGGTCATGAGCGGCGCCCGCGGTACCCCGCCACGAACGCCGGCAGCGCCGGCCCGCGCGGACGGCGCCCCGGCACGATGTCGCAGGTGGCGGCCTTGGCCTCCTGGATGTGCACGTTGGGGTCGAGCACGATCGCGAAGAGGTCGTTGGCGGAGTCGCCCACCGACACCCCGCGCCATCCCCAGTGGTAGGGCAGGCCCACCTGGTGCACGGTGCGGCCGTCCATGCGCAGCGGCGCCATCCGCTCGGTCACGAGCACGCGCGCCTCGATCGCGCTCCGGGCGGAGACGATCGTGGCCCACTCGCCGTGCTCGAGCCCGCGCTCGGCGGCCAGCTCGGGCGAGATCTCACAGAACATCTCCGGCTGGAGCTCGGACAGGTGGGGCACGGTGCGGCTCATGCCGCCCGCGGTGTGGTGCTCGGTGAGCCGGTAGGTGGTGACCACGTACGGGAACACGCCCCCGGCGTTGTCCTCGTTGCCCGGCCGCTGGAACTGCTCGCGCGCGGGGTTGGACTGCTGGCCGTAGAGCAGGTTCTCGACGGGCGACTCATGCGGCTCATAGTGGGTCGGGAAGGGCCCGTCGGTCAGCCCCGCCGGCACGTACAGCCAGCCGCGGCCGTCCGCCTGCATGACGAACGGCTGGTCGCCGCGCAGGGCGTCCTCCGCGCGCGAATTCCTGGACGGCTCGTAGTCCGGCGGCATGGACGCCTTGAAGTCCGGCACGTCGTAGCCCGTCCACTCGCCCTCCTCGGGGTCCCACCAGACGTACTTCTTGCGCTCCGACCACGGCTTGCCGTCGGGATCGGCCGAGGCGCGGTTGTAGATGATGCGCCGGTTCATCGGCCATGCCCAGGCCCACTCGGCCGCCACCCAGTCCTGCTCGCCCCCGGGCTTGCGCCGCGCCGTCTGGTTCACGCCGTCCGCGTAGCAGCCGGAGTAGATCCAGCAGCCGCAGGCGGTCGAGCCGTCGGCCTTCAGCGAGGTGTAGCCCGGCACGGGATCGCCGCCGGCGGTCTCGTAGCCGTTGATCTCCCGCAGCACGGCCTCGGCCTCGGGCTCGTCGTGCGGGCCGTGCGTCGGGTAGTCCCACGTGAGGTCGAGCACGGCGCGGTCCTTGGGGTCGCCCGAGGCGGCGAGCTTCTCCCGCACCCGCTTGCCGAGGTGGTACATGAACCACAGCTCGGAGCGGCAGTCGCCCTTGGGCTCCACCGCCTTGTGGTGCCACTGGAGCAGGCGCTGGGTGTTGGTGAAGGTCCCGTCCTTCTCCGTGTGGGCGGCCGCCGGCAGGAAGAAGATCTCGGTGCCGCAGTCCTCCGGCACGATCTCGCCCGTCTCGACCTCCGGGCCGTCCTGCCAGAAGGTGGCGCTCTCGATCAGCGAGGTGTCGCGCACCACCAGCCAGTCCAGCTCGGCCAGCGCCAGCCGGTGGAGCCTCGAGTTCGAGGAGCCGACGGCAGGGTTCTCCCCCATCACGAAGTAGCCGCTCACCTTGCCGTCCAGCATGTCGAGCGCCGTCTGATAGGCGGAGTGGCTGCCGTTGATCCTGGGCAGGTTGTCGAAGGCCCAGTCGGTCTCCTCCGTGGCGGCGTCTCCGTACCAGGCCTTCATCAGGCTCGTGAAGTACTCCTCCATGTGGCCCCAGTAGCCGGCGTGCGCGGCGTTGGCCTCCACGTACCCGCGGTGGTTCTGGTGCGCATGGGGATGCGGCATGGGCAGGTAACCCGGCAGGATGTTGTAGAGCGTCGGAATGTCGGTGGAGCCCTGGATCGACGCGTGGCCGCGCAGGGCCAGGATCCCGCCGCCCGGCCGCCCGATGTTGCCCAGCAGCAGCTGGACGATGGCGGCGGCGCGGATGTACTGGACGCCCACGGTGTGCTGCGTCCAGCCCACCGCGTAGCAGAAGGCGCTGGTTCGCTCACGGCCGGAGTTCTCGCAGAGCGACTCCGCCACCTCGAGGAACGTCTCCTTCGGGACGCCGCAGATCCTCTCCACCATCTCCGGGGTGTAGCGCCGGTAGTGGCGCTTGAGCAGCTGGAACACACAGCGCGGGTGCTGCAGGGTGTGGTCCACCTCCGGCGGCTCGCCGTGCTCGAGGCGGCCCCCATGCGCGCCGTGTGACTGCTCGCCCAGCAGCGAGCCCTCCTCGCGCTTGCCCGCCGACGCGTAGGTGACCATGCCCTCGTACTGCCAGCTGTCCTGCGTGTACTGGCCGCTGTCGGGGTCCCAGCCGGAGAACAGGCCGTCGCCGTCCTCGGCGTCGGTGTAGCCCTCGTTGATGATGGTCGCGGCGTTCGTGTAGCGGTCCACGTATTCCGGGAACCAGCGCTCGTTCTCGAGGATGTAATTGACGATCCCGCCCAGGAACGCAATGTCGCTGCCGGCACGCAGCGGCACGTGCAGGTCCGCCAGCGCGCTCGTGCGCGTGAAGCGCGGGTCGACGTGGATGATCTTCGCCCCGTGCTGCTTGGCCTCCATCACCCACTGGAAGCCCACGGGGTGGCACTCGGCCATGTTCGAGCCCTGGATGACGATGCAGTCGGAGTTCTGCAGGTCCTGCTGGAAGGTGGTGGCGCCGCCGCGACCGAACGAGGTCCCGAGACTCGGGACCGTGGAGCTGTGTCATATGCGCGCCTGGTTCTCGATCTGCACCGCGCCCATCGCCGTGAAGAACTTCTTGATGAGGTAGTTCTCCTCGTTGTCGAGCGTGGCCCCGCCGAGGTGCCCGAAGCCCATCGTCCGGTGCAGCTTGCCGCCCTCGGGCAGCTCGTCCTCCCAGCCGGACTCACGGGCGGCAATCACGCGGTCGGCGATCATGTCCATCGCGGTGTCGAGGTCCAGGTCCTGCCAGTCGCGGGCGTTGGGCGGGCGGTAGCGCACCGTGTACACGCGCTCGGGGCTCTGGACGAACTGCTTCGAGGCCGCGCCCTTGGGACACAGGCGCCCGCGCGAGATCGGCGAGTCAGGGTCGCCCTCGATCTGGGTGATCTCCCCGTCCTGCACGTAGACCTTCTGGCCGCAGCCCACGGCGCAATAAGGGCAGATGGACTGCACCACCCGGTCCGCGGAGGCCGTCCGCGGCCTCAGCTCACGCGACCGCTCAGAGCGCGCCGCGCGGCCGAGGGCCTTCGGATCTCCGCGGAGCTGTTCCAGGAGAGGCGCGCGCACGCCGGGCAAGCTTCTCAGGCCGCGTCGCGCAGCGCCTCGAGCTCGCGCTCCTCCGCGAGCTGCATGAGCGCCTTGCGCTCGATCTTGCGGACGCCCTCGGCCGACATGCCCAGCTTGCGGCCGGCCTCGCGCAGCGGCGTGGGCTCGTCCCCGTTGATGCCGTAGCGCAGCTTCACCACCTTGCGCTGGATGTCGGGCAGGCGCTGCAACGCGCGCTCGATCACCTCTCCGCGCAGGCCGATGGTGAGCTCCTCGTAGGGCGATGCCGCCTCGCCAGGCAGCAGGTCGCCGAGGCTCGTCTCCTCGTCCTGACCCACGGGCCGGTCGATGCTCGTGACCACGCGCGCCATCTCGTGCACCTCGCGCACCTGCTCCAGCGACAGCTCGGCGGCCGCCGCCACCTCCTCGTCGGTGGGGTCGCGGCCCAGAGTCGCGGAGAGCTCGCGCTGCGCGCGCTCCACCTTGCGCTCGCGCTGGCCGACGTGCACCGGCAGTCGGATGGTGCGCGCCTTGTTGGCCAGCGACCGCTGGATCGACTCGCGGATCCAGAAGGTCGCATAGGTCGAGAACTTGTAGCCCTTGCGGTAGTCGAACTTCTCCGCCGCCCGGATGAGGCCGAGGATGCCCTCCTGGATCAGGTCGAGCAGCGGCAGCTCGGTGCCCTGGTGCTTCTTGGCGATGGAGACCACCAGGCGGAGGTTGGAGTTGACCATGCTCTCCTTCGCCTCGAGGTCCCCGCGCTCCACGCGCTTGGCCAGCTCGACCTCCTCCTCCCTGGAGAGCAGCGGATGGCGGCGCACCTCGTTGAGGAAGAGCTGCATCGCATCGGTGGTGCTCACGGCCAGCTCTGCGTTGACGTAGCGGGCGGTCTCGACCTCGGTGCGGCCGCAGTCGTCGGAGACCTCGAGCCCGAGCGCGGCGATGCGCTCGCTCACCTCTTGGGCGGCGTCGTCGTCCGCGCCGGCCTCCTCGACCAGCTCGCTGAGCTCGGACAGGTTCACACAGCCCTCCTCGCGCCCATGCGCGAGAAGGGCCTCGACGCGGGAGTCGAAGTCGGATGTGGCGGGCATTGAGCGGGCTGTACCCGCATGACCATCGCAGCCAACCCCGGCTTCGAGCGGTAGCGTCCGCCAGGTGAGCCAGGACGTCGAGATCCGCCGCGACGGCCTGGCGGACCGGGTGGCGGTGGAGGAGCCGCTCGAGATCCGCGTGGACGGCCGGCCGCTCGCGGTCACCATGCGCACGCCCGGCCACGACGACGAGCTCGCGGCCGGCTTTCTGCACGGCGAGGGACTGGTCACCGAGGCGCCCGCCGTGGGGCTCGCCGCCGACCTCGCGGCCAACGTCGTCGAGGTGGGCGGCCCGCTCGCGTTCGAGCCCGGCGAGCGGCGCTTCTACACCACCTCGTCCTGCGGCGTGTGCGGCAAGGGCGCCCTGGAGGAGGTCGCGGTGCACGCGCCGCCGCTGCCGCCCGGGCCCGTGCTCGCCCGCGACCTGCTCGCCGCCCTCCCCGAGCGCCTTCGGCAGCCCGCCTTCGAGCGCACCGGTGGCGTGCACGCCACCGGGCTGTTCGACGCCTCCGGCGAGCTGCTGCTCGCGCGCGAGGACGTGGGCCGCCACAACGCGATGGACAAGGTCGTCGGGCGCTGCCTGCTCGACGGCGCGCTGCCCCTGCACGAGCAGGTGCTGTGCGTGAGCGGCCGGCTCTCCTTCGAGCTCGTCCAGAAGGCGGCCGTCGCGGGCTGCCCCGTGCTCGTGGGCGTCAGCGCCCCCACCTCGCTGGCGGTGCGCCTCGCGGCCGACCGCGGAATGACGCTGTGCGGCTTCGCCCGCGACGCGCGCATCAACGTGTACGCGGGCGCCGAGCGGGTGGCCGGGTAGAGGGCTGATGCCGGTTCCGCGTCCGGCGGGCCTGGGCGCCGGGGCGGGCGTCGGCGGGCACGATCATCGTGTCGAGGAGTTGGGACCGGGCCTGTGACCTAGGCTGGGGCCAGCACGTTCGCGCCCGCCTCCGCCGCGGCCTCCTGCATGCGGCGGTCGTACGTGAAGATCGCCCCGAGGTCGTCCCCGAGCGAGAGCGCGGTGGCGACGTGGATGGCGTCGAGGGACTTCACGCTCGCCGGCTCCAGCCATGCGGCCGCGCCGAGCACGCGGTCATCCATCGGAACGAGCAACAGCGATCGCATCAAGGCGCCGGCAGCTCCCTCGGCGACATCCAGCAACCGAGCCGTCCGCAGCACCTCCACCCGCGCGAGGACGCTCGATGCCCGATTCGGCCACGCCGCCAACTCGCGTGCGAGTGCGGGGCTCTCACCCTCCGGGAAGATCAGCTTGACGAGAGCCGAGGAGTCCAGATAGGCGATCAACCCGTGGGGTCGCGCTGCTGGCGCAGCTCCTCCAGCACGTCGCTGGCCGTCCTCGATCCGGGCGGGAGCTCGATCGGCTCGACGTCGAGGAGATCGCCCACGGGCCGCGTGGCCCCCCGGTCGGCCACGAGGCGGTCGATCGCGGTGCGCCGCCCGGGAGGCGGGCCGAGCACAGCCACCTCCTCGCCGCGCTTGGTCACGGAGAGGGTCTCGCCGGCCTCGACCTTGCGGAGATAGACGCTGAGGTTCTGCCGCAGCTCGCGAACGCTGACGGTACCGGCCATGTGCGTCAATGTAGCACTCTGGCCTCGGCAGCGTACGGCGAGCACGACCAGCCGCGCGCCCCCCCCGCGACGCGCGCGGCACCCGCCGGCTGCGGACGTCGCGTGGAGCCCGAGCCCATCGGGTAGGTTCCCCCGCATGGCCGGCCAGGAGCGCGACCTCGAGGTGCTGATGGCGGACGAGGAGCGCTTCGCGCCGCCGCCGGAGTTCGCCAAGGACGCGCTGGTCTCCGACCCCTCGATCTACCACGAGGCCGAGGCCGACCCCGAGGCCTGGTGGGCCAGGTGGGCCAACGAGCTCGACTGGTTCGAGCCGTTCGAGACCGTGCTCGAGTGGGACGCGCCGTGGGCCAAGTGGTTCAAGGAGGGCAAGCTCAACGCCTCGCACAACTGCCTCGACCGCCACGTCGACGCCGGCCGCGGCGACAAGGTGGCCTACCACTGGATCGGCGAGGACGGCGCCACGCGCGACGTCACCTACAACGAGCTGCTCGACATGACCCAGCGCTTCGCCAACGTGCTCAAGTCGCTGGGCATCGGCAAGGGCGACGTGGTGGGCATCTACATGCCGATGCTGCCCGAGACGCCCGCGGCCATGCTCGGCTGCGCCCGCATCGGCGCCACCCACAACGTGGTCTTCGGCGGCTTCTCGGTGGAGTCGGTGCGCGAGCGGATGGAGTTCTCGGGCGCCAAGGCGCTCGTGACCGCCGACGTGAGCATGCGCCGCGGCAAGCCGATGCCGATGAAGGAGGGCGTGGACGGCATCCTCGGCGCGCTGCCCGAGCTCGAGCACGTCGTCGTGGTGCGCCGCGGCGGGCAGGACACGCCGATGACCGAGGGGCGCGACGTCTGGTGGCACGAGGCGTGCGAGGCGGCGGATGCGGAGTGTTCCGCGGAACCGCTTGACGCCGAGCACCCCCTCTACATCCTCTACACGTCGGGCTCCACCGCCAAGCCCAAGGGCATCCTCCACACCACCGGCGGCTACCTCGCGGGCGTGGCCGCCACCCACAAGCTGGTATTCGACCTCGATCCCGACCGCGACGTGTACTGGTGCGCGGCCGACATCGGCTGGGTCACCGGCCACAGCTACATCGTCTACGGGCCGCTGTGCAACGGGGCCACCTCGGTGATGTACGAGGGCGCGCCCGACTTCCCGGACAAGGACCGCTGGTGGCAGATCGTGGAGGAGTACAAGGTCTCGATCCTCTACACGGCGCCCACCGCCATCCGCGCCTGCATCAAGTGGGGACGCGAGCATCCGGACAAGCACGACCTCTCCTCCCTGCGCCTGCTCGGCTCGGTGGGCGAGCCCATCAACCCGCGCGCGTGGGTCTGGTACCACAAGGTCATCGGCGGGGAGCGCTGCCCGATCGTGGACACCTGGTGGCAGACCGAGACGGGCATGATCATGATCACTCCGCTCCCGGGCATCACCGAGACCAAGCCGGGCTCCGCCACGCGGCCGTTCCCCGGCGTGTCGGCGGCGGTGGTGGACAAGAACGGCGACGTCGTTGAGGAGGGCGGCGGCTTCCTCACCCTGCGCCGGCCGTGGCCGGCCATGGCGCGCACGCTCTACCGCGAGGAGGAGCGCTACGTAGAGACCTACTGGGACAAGTGGGGGCGCGAGACCTACGTGGTGGGCGACGCGGCGAAGATCGACGCCGACGGCTACTTCTGGATCGTGGGCCGCACCGACGACGTGATCAACGTCTCGGGCCACCGCATGTCCACGATGGAGATCGAGTCGGCCATCGTCTCCCACGAGCGGGTGGCAGAGGCAGCCGTCGTCGGGCAATCCGACGAGGACACCGGCCAGGCCATCGCCGCGTTCGTCACGCTCGAGGGCGGCGGCGACCCGCCCGAGGGCTTCGACGCCGAGATCCGCGCCCAGGTAGCCGCGAAGATCGGCAAGCTCGCCCGCCCCAAGCGGATCATCTACGCCGACGACCTGCCCAAGACTCGCTCCGGCAAGATCATGCGCCGCCTGCTCAAGGACATCGCGGAGGGCCGCGAGCTGGGCGACGTCACGACGCTGCGCGACCCCGGCGTCACGGAGCTGATCAAGGAGAAGGTGGCGGCGGGCTCCGCCGACGAGGGCTGAACCCGGGATCGGGCGGATGGTACCCTACGTAGGGTGAAGAAGACGAGCCTGTACCTCGATCCCGAGCTCGACCGAGGGCTCGCGCGGCGCGCGGCGGCGCAGGGGATCACGAAGGCGGAGCTGATCAGGCGGACCCTTTCGGCCGCGGCGGGTGGGGCTCACAGCCGCCGTCCCAGCGCCGGGGTGTTCGACGGACCGGCCGACCTCGCCGCGAACGCGGACCGCCACCTCGGCGAAACCGGCTTCGGCCGCGCGTGATCGTCGTAGACACGTCGTTCGTCGTCGCCCTGCTCAACCGCGGCGACGCGCATCACGCCGAGGCCCGGAATTGGATCGCGACCACCGATGACGAGCTCGTGACCACGCCGCTGGCGGTGGCGGAGATAGACCACCTCGTTGCGCGCTTCGGCCGATCCGACGGAACGGCGGCGCTGTGGCGCGATCTCGACGAGGGCGCCTACACGGTCGACTGGTGGCCCGGCGCTGTCGGAGAGACGATCGCCGTGGCCGCGGGCCATGAGCGCCCGTGGATCGGCCTGACCGACGCTTCCCTCGTCGCACTCGCGGCTCGCGTCCACACCACGCTCATAGCGACCTTGGACGAGCGCCACTTCCGGGCGCTCGCGCCGCTCACCGGCGAGCCGGCGTTCACGCTGCTGCCCGCGGACGCGAGCTGACGTCAGGGCCGGGCGCGCCGGCAGTCGCGCTGCGGCCCGGGGCCACTGTGTTGCCCTGCCCCGACATAGCCGGGGTAGAGCAACACGCTTGCTCGGCGGGCCGCGACGAGGGCACTCGCGCGGCTGCTCATCTGTAACCAAGTTCTGAACAGTCTGCCCGAAGGGGTGGCGCAGACAGCGATTTGGGCTCACACTGGCGCACATGATCCGCGGCCTGGGGGGATTGCTGCCGGCAGGACTCGCGCTCGCGGCGTTGATGCTGCCCGCCGGCGCGGGCGCGCAGAGCATCACCACGCCGTCGCCCGTGCTCATCGACGGAAGCCCCCTCAACATCTTCCTCGGCGACAGCGGGTCGCAGCAGGCGCGCTTCGACGGCACCACGTCCGGTGAGTTCTTCAGCCCCGGTAATGACGAGCCGAACGCCGGCTTCCAGCTCGTCGTGGACGTCGACGAGACCAACGCCGACCACATCTCCGCGAACACCTTCATGCCGGTTTCCCAGGCCCCTGTGACCGGCAGCGGCACCCAGGCCGACCCGTTCAGCCAGGTCACGCACTTCAGTACGGACGCCAACCCGGAGCAGACACCCGACACGATCCTCATCACCCAGACCACGACCTACGTCGAGGGCACGTCGTTCTACAACCTCAGGTGGGACGTGACCAACCAGGGAGACGAGGGCACCATCATCCGGCCCCAGCTCTACGCGGACCTCGTGGTCGGCGGTAACGACCGCGGCGTCGGCTTCTTCGAGCCGGGCCCTCCGGCGGTCGTCGGCGGCGTCAACCAGGAGACCGGCGCCAGCGGCGGCATCGTGCAGATCACGCCGTGGGCGAAGTTCGAGGAGGACCGCTTCAGCACCGTTTTCAGCCACACGCAGGATTTCACCGGCCCGGGCCTCGACAACTCCATCTCCCCCGAGCTCGAGGACAACGGCGTGGCGGTGCAGTTCCAAGACACCAACCTTGGCCCCAACCAGACCGCGACCTTCGAGGCCGCCTGGCGCTTCGCTCAGACCGCCGCAGCCCCGCCGCCGCAGGAGACGCCCCAGCAGCAGGCGCCCCCCGCAAACCTCGCCCCGGCCGCCTCCTTCACGCTGAGCCCGCCGTCCCCGAACACCGGTGAGCAGGTGTCCTTCGACGGCTCGTCCTCGGCCGACCCGGAGGGGCCGATCGCCTCGCACACGTGGGACTTCGGCGACGGAACGCCGGCGGCGACCGGCGCCCGGGCGTCGCACGTCTACACCCGCGAGGGCAGCTACGAGGTGAAGCTCACGGTGACCGACGCGCAGGGTGCCTCCTCCACGGCCGCGGCCACGCTGCGGGTGGGGTCGGGCCTCCCGCCGGGCACCCCGACCGGGCGGACGATCGCCGACCTCCCCCGGCCGGAGACCGGCCAGACCATCAACGTGGGCAGAGTGAGCGGCGAGGTGCTCGTCGAGTTCCCGGAGGAGGAGGGCGCGCGGGCGAGCCAGTCCACGGGCGGAACGAACGGCTTCGTGCCGCTCGACGGCTCGGCGCAGATCCCGGTCGGCTCGACCATCAACACGAACAAGGGCGTGCTGCGCCTCCAGTCCGGCAGCAACAGCAGCGGCTCCCGCACCCAGACCGCCACGTTCTTCCTCGGCATGTTCGAGCTGCGCCAGGCGCGCTCCTCGCGTCCGGTCACCGAGATGGTGCTCAAGGGCGGCAGCTTCCGCAGCAGCTGCCGCTCCGACAGCAGCGCCTCCGCCAGCGCAAGCGGTCCGACGGCCGACGATGCGCGTCGCCGCCGCCGCAGCGGCCGGCGGGTGCGCCGGGGCAAGCGCGTGCGGCGCCTGTGGGGCAGCGGGCGCGGGCGCTTCCGCACCCGCGGGCGCTACAGCTCCGCCACCGTACGCGGCACCAAGTGGGTCGTGGAGGAGACCTGCAACGGCACCTTCACCCGCGTGGCGAGGCGCCCCCGCAACAGCCGCGTCGCCGTGCGCGACCTCGTGAGCCGCAAGACCATCACGCTGCGTTCCGGCGACAGCTACTTCGCCCCCAGGGGTCGAGTCCGGGACGCTCGCATCAGCCTTCGTCCGAGCAGGCTGTCTCCCGGCGGCCGCACCACCGTCACCGGCAGGGGCTGGGGCGCGCGCCGTTTGGTGACGCTGCGCGTGAGGGCCGACGGCGACGGGTCGCTCACGCGCGTGGTCCGCGTCAGGGCCAGCCGCCGCGGCGGCTTCAAGAAGCGAGTGCGGCTGGCGCGTGACGCGGGCACCGGCCGCTACACGGTGCAGGCCTGCAGCAGCCGCTGCGGCACCGAGAGCACTGCCCCGCTCTCGCTCCGCGCCCCGTAGGGCACCCTGGCCCGCGCGCCCGCGCTGAAGGATTCCTGAACAACCCGGTTGGGGGGTGGCCTTATCCCCGGTCGGGGGTCATACTCGGTCACGTGACTCGCTCGGTCACGGGCATCGCGCTCGCCACGCTCGCGCTGGCCGCTGCGCTGGCGGCGGCACTGCCGGGCGCCTCGAGCGCCGACCACCAGACGGCGAAGAACGGCTGCACGTCGCTGGCGCCGCAGAGCGGGTCGCTGACGTCGGGGGCCCTGCCGTCGCCGCAGACCACAGATGAGCTCCGCTTCCGGACCTGGTGGGAGACCCAGAGCCTGGACCCGCTGAACCGCGACAGGCTCCACGTGCAGACCAACGTCAACGGGAACGGCTTCCAGACCGTCCTCACGCTCAACGAGCCGTACCCGTCCGGGGCCCCCGTCCCCGCCGCGCCGGACGTGCCGCTCTCGAACCTGGGTCCTCAGCAGAAGCCGGCCTTCGGTAGCTTCGTCACGCTGCCCGTCAACGCCTTCTCCCTTCAAGTGAGATTCGTCTTCGAGAGCGTCGACCCCCTCCACAACGGGTTCCGCGGCTGGGGCATCGACCAGTTCGAGCTCCTCCAGTCCGGCACTCCCACCTTCCTTGAGGGCTTCGAGGCGGGCTTCGGGATCTTCACTCCGGACGGCCAGTGGACCCGTGTCTCCAACTCCGCCCTCCCCGCAATCCTCTCCCCGGCCATCAACCCGAACCTGATCACGCTCGGGGCCGGCGACGACGGTCGTCTCCCTCCCGCCGCCGAGGGCAGCAGCTACGCCTGGTTCGGACAGGCCGCCACGGGCACCTACTGCGGCGCCGGCGCCGACCACCCGCTGCCAAACGTGGCGCCCACCGCGGCCTTCAACGTGAGCCCGCCTATCACGCAGACCGGTGACGCCGTCGGCTTCGACGGCTCCCCGTCCTCTGACCCCGAGGGGGCGCTCGCCTCCCACACGTGGGACTTCGGGGACGGCTCGCCCACCGCCACCGGCCCCGCCGTCAACCACACGTACACCAAGAAGGGCACCTACACCGTCCGGCTGACCGTGGCCGATGCCCAGGGAGCCACGTCCACGGCCAGCTACTCCATGGAGGTGAGGTCCAACCTGCCGAGCGGGATCCCGGTGGCCGACACCCTCGACGAGCTGCCCAACCCCAGGCCGTTCACCAACGTCAACATCGAGCCCACCGAGGGAGAGGTATTCGTCCAGATCCCCGGTCGCGGCGCCCGTGCCGCCCAGGTGCCCGGCGCGCCGCGCGGGTTCATCCCGCTCACCCAGGCCGCGCGGCTGCCGATACGTGCGGTGATCGACACCAGCCAGGGCAAGGTCATGCTCGAGTCCGCGCTCGATCGCCGCGGCCGCCGCGCCCAGCGGGCCGAGTTCTTCGACGGTCGCTTCTCGATGCGCCAGCGCCGCGCGGCCCGCCCCACCACAGAGATCCTGCTCAAGGGCGGAAGCCGCCGCGGGTGCCCGGCCACGCCGAGGCCTCGGAGCTCCGGCGCTCCGGAGGCCGGCGACTCCCAGCGCAGCCGCCGCCGGAGCCGCCGCAGCCGCGTCAGGCGCCTGTGGGGCAACGGCCGCGGCCGCTACCGCACCCGCGGGCGCTACAGCGCCGCCACCGTGCGCGGCACCCAGTGGCTGGTGGAGGACCGCTGCGGCGAGACACTCACCCGCGTCGCGCGCCGCCCGCGCACGAGCGTGGTGGACGTACGCGACTTCGGCCGCCGGCGAACGGTTCGCCTCCGCGCCGGGCGCAGGTACGCCGCCCTCCCCTCGAGCCCGCGCCGATAGTTCCTGGTTCGGTTATAGCCGTATCGCCCGATCGGGTGCATACTGGTCCGCGGTCGCCTCGCCTCACCTCGCGGCTCAATCTTTTCAATGCCCCTCCGGAAGGACTCTCGCCGATGAACTCCGCTCGCCGTCTTGCGCTCGCCTGCTGCACGGTCATCGCCGCCCTCGCCGCGCCCGCCACGGCCGGCGCACTCGTGCAGATCGACTCGGCGCCGCTGAACATCTTCCTCGGCGCCGCCGGCTCCCAGCAGGCGCGCTTCGACGGCGCCACCTCCGGTGAGTTCTTCAGCCCGAGCAGCGACGAGCCCGGCGCGGGCTTCATGATGCTCGTCGACGTCGGTGAGACCAACGCCGACCACAAGTTCGCCAACAACTTCACGCCGGTGGACGCCGGCCCGGTCACCGGGAGCGGCACCCAGGCCGACCCGTTCAGCCAGGTGACCTTCTTCAGCACGGTCGCCAACCCGGAGCAGACAGCCGACACGATCCTCATCCGCCAGACCACCACCTACGTCGCCGGCACGAGCTTCTACAACCTCAGGTGGGACATCACCAACCAGGGCGACGAGAGCACGGTCATCCGGCCCCAGCTGTACGCCGACCTCTACGTGAGCGGCAGCGACAGCGGCGTCGGCTTCTTCGAGAGCGCCCCCCAGGCCGTCGTCGGCGGCATCAACCAGAACGCGGGCGCCAGCGGCGGGATCGTGCAGATCACGCCGTGGGCGAAGTTCGAGGAGGACAGCTTCTCCATCGTCTCCAGCCACGCCCAGGACCGCACCGGCCCCGGCCTCGACAACTCCATCACCGGCGAGCTCGTGGACAACGGCGTGGCCGTGCAGTTCCACGACACGCCGCTCGCGCCCGGTCAGACCGCGACCTTCGAGACCGCCTGGCGCTTCACCCGCTTCGAGGGCCTGGCCGTCGACCCGCTGGAGTCGAACAAGCCGGTCGGGGACGTCCACACCGTCAGGGTCACCGCCCAGGGCAACGCGGGCGCCCCCGCGGCGGGCGTCCCCATCCGCTACTCGATCTCCGGCGTCAACCCCACCGACGCCGAGCAGTCGACGGTCACCGGGCTCGACGGGTCGGCCGAGATCAGGTGGCGCGGCCGCAACCCCGGCACCGACACGCTCAGCCTCACGGCCGATCTCAACGGCGACGGCGTGGCCGCCGGCAACGAGCCGCAGCGCACCGCCACGGTGGAGTTCCTGGCTCCGCAGGTGGCCCGGACGGCCGTCGTCGAGCCGGTCAGCGGAGCGGTGTTCGTGCGGCTCCCGCCCGGCGCCAGCCCCGCCAGCTACGGGCTGGATGCCAAGAGTGCCCAGACCACGCCCGGTACGCCGCGCGGGTTCATCCCGCTCACGGGCACCGCCACCCTGCCGGTGCGCACGATCGTGAACACGAACGACGGCAAGATCAGGTTGAAGAGCGCCGCCGCGCTCTCGGGCAGCCGCACCCAGGCGGCAAACTTCACGTTCGGCACGTTCCAGATCATTCAGAAGCGCGCGCGCCGCCCGATCACCGAGATGGTGCTCAAGGGCGGCACGTTCCGCGGCTGTCCGCGCACCCGCGCCCGGCGCTCCTCAGGCGTGGACGCCGACGACTCGCAGCGGCGCCGCCGGCGCACCAGCCGCTCCCGGGTCCGCCGGCTCTGGGGTGACGGGCGCGGCCGCTTCCGCACCCGCGGGCGCTACAGCTCGGCCACCGTGCGCGGCACCAAGTGGATCGTGGAGGACCGCTGCGGCGGCACGCTCACCCGCCTGCCGCGCCGCCCGCGCAACAGCCGCGTGGACGTGCGCGACAACGTTCGGCGCAAGACCATCCGCCTGCGCGCCGGCCGGAGCTACCTGGCGCGGCCGCGCGCCGCCCGCCGGCGTTAGGCAGGACCGGCTTTCAGCGCCGCCGTCGCCTGTTGCGGCGGCGGCGCGACTGCGCCCTGCGACGAGTCCGAGCTCAGCCGCTGCCGAGCGACGTCTGGCCCAGGCTCGTGAAAGCGGCCGGGTCGACGTCGAGGGCGGCCAGCGCGAGCTCCGCGAACAGGCCGGCCCGCATCACGTCACTGGGCCCGTAGGGCTCACCGCTGCGGCGGTCGAGCAGCGACATCACGCCCAGCGGCGTCTCGCCTCGCCGCAGGGGAACCACGAGCATGGTGTGGGGCACGTAGCCCGTGCCCTTGGCGATCTGGGCGGCGAAGCGGGGGTCGGTGCGGCAGTCGGCCACCGCCACCCCGTCGCCGGTTTCCACGACCGAGCCGGCGATGCCCACGCCGGCCGGCAGGCGCACGCCCACGATCTCCTTCGCACCCGAGCCCCAGGAAGCCTGGTACACCAGCTCGCGCGTGGTTCGGTCCACCAGCGCGATCGAGGCCGCCGCAGCCTCGAAGATGCCGGCCGCCGTGCGCACCACCGACTCGATGAGGGTGCGCGGCGCGTCCGGGGTGGGCACCGAGAGCACGAGCGAGGCCCCGCGCGAGTCCTTGAGCGGCGCGCCGAGCGCGCGGGCGAAGGAGGACGCCGAGGCCACACGCCGCTCGGGCACCATCTCGAGCCCGGCCCGGATGGTCTCCTCGAGCTCCGGAGTCACGCCGGGCACGGTCTCGGCCAGCGGGAGGTCGTCCGCGTACACGGGCGGCTTGCCGGCGAGCAGGGCCCAGAGCGTGGCCGCCAGGCCGAAGACGTCGCTGCGCGGGGAGAGCGCGCCGCCCGCGAACACCTCGGGGGCCATGTAGCGCGGCGTGCCGATGCCCACGGTGCCCGACTCCTCCTCGCCGATCTCGCGCGCCACGCCGAAGTCCACGAGCACCACGCCGTCGGTCCCGACGATCAGGTTCTGCGGCTTGACGTCGCGGTGCACGATCTGCTGCTCGTGCACGTACTGGAGCGCCTCGCAGGACTGGAGTGTGTACTCGATGGCCTCGCGGGGCCCGATGCCCGGGGATCCCTGCTGCTTGAGCAGCTCCCCCAGGTCCACGCCCTTCACGAGGTCCATCACGATGAAGTAGGCGCCCGTGGGGTCCTGGAAGTGGTCGATCACCTTCACCACGCGCGGGTGCTCGAGCTGGGTGAGCAGGCGCGCCTCGATCTCGAAGCGGGTGGCATGGCGGGGGTCGAGCAGCCGCTTGACCGCCACCTCCTCGCCCGTGACGCCGTTGCGGGCCCGGTACACGGCGCCCATGGCGCCCTTGGACAGGGGCGCGGTGATCTCGTAGCGTCCGAGCCGATGCCCCTCCGGGAGGGTCGCGTCCGTCACACTCCGAGGGTAACGATACGCTCGGCCCCATGGACTGGTCGGAGGTCTTTGTGGCGTTGGTGGTCTGTCACGTCGTCGGGGACTATCTGCTGCAGACGGACTGGCAGGCGCGCAACAAGCACGGGGGCCTCATGCGCGGGCCCGGGACCGCCGAGAGCCGCCGCGCGCTGTTCGCCCACGTCGCGATCTATACGCTCGCGTTCGTGCCCGTGTTCGCCGCCCTCTGGGACTCGCTCGGCGCCGGCGTGCTCGGCGTGGCGGCGCTGGTCGCGGTGCCTCACCTCATCCAGGACGACGGGCGCGGCCTGATGGTCTACATCCTGCGCGTCAAGCGCTGCGACGCCGACACCGCCCGCCAGATCTTCACCCCGGTGGACCAGAGCTTCCACCTGGTCGCGCTCTTCCTCGTCGCGCTGGTGGCGGGCTCATGAGGCTGTTCCTGCTGGTCGGCATCGTGGCCACGGCGCTCGGCGTCGCCGGCTACCTCACCGACGCCCTGCGGCCGCAGGAGCTCGACACCGTCGACACGCGCTTCTCGGTGCGCGGCACCGAGGAGCCGCCGCCGGAGCTCCTGATCGTGGCGATCGACGACGTGACCTTCGACGAGCTCGGGGTGCAGTTCCCGTTCCCGCGCAGCATCCATGCCGACCTGCTCGACCGCCTCCGCGAGGACGGCGTGCGCACGGTGGCGTTCGACGTCCAGTTCACCGAGCCCACCGAGCCGGAGGAGGACGGCGCGCTCATCGAGGCGGTGGCGGCGCTGGAGGGCAAGGTCGTGCTGGCGGCCACCGAGGTCGGGGAGATGGGGGGGACGCGCGTGTTCGGCGGCGGCGGGATCCTCGACGAGATCGGCGCCCGAGCCGCCAACGCCAACACCGTCCTCGACGAGGGCGTGCTGCGCCGCATGAGCTTCGAGATCGACGGGCTGAAGACCTTCGGCGTGGTCGCGGCGGAGGTGGCGGAGGGCGCCACGATCAGCCGCGACGACGTGGGCGGCGACACCGCGTACATCGACTACCACGGCCCGCCTGGCACCATCCCCGCCGTCTCCTACTCCCGCGCGCTCGAGGGGGAGACGCCGCCGGGCACCTTCCGCGACAAGATCGTGATCATCGGCGCATCCGCGCCGTCGCTGCAGGACAACGAGGACACCTCCACCAGCGGCGACGGGCAGATGTCGGGGCCCGAGATCCAGGCCAGCGCCATCTCCACCGCGCTGCGCGACTTCCCGCTCCAGTCCGCACCCGGGGTGCTCGACATCGCGCTCATCGTGCTGCTCGGGATGGTGGTCCCGGTGGGCAGCCTGCGCCTCTCCCCGCTGCGCTCGCTCGTGCTGGCCGGAGCCGTGGCGGCGGTCTTCACCGTCTTCACCCAGCTCATGTTCGGCGCCGGGCTGATCACCGCTTTCCTCTACCCGCTCGGCGCGCTCGCGCTCGCCACCTTCGGCGCGCTGGCCGTGAACCTCGTCACCTCGGCGTTCGAGCAGCAGCGCCTGCGCAGCCTGTTCAGCCGCTTCGTGCCCGAGGCGGTGGTCGACGACGTGCTGGCGCGCACCGATGGCCTGCGCCTGGGGGGAGTACAGCGCGAGGGCACCGTGATGTTCAGCGACCTGCGCGGCTTCACCTCGTTCGCGGAGGCGCTCCCGGTGGAGCGGGTGATCGACGTCCTCAACCGCTACCTGTCCGAGATGTCGGACGCCATCCTCGACCAGGGCGGCACCCTCGTGGCCTACATGGGCGACGGGATCATGGCCGTCTTCGGCGCGCCGATCGAGCAGGACGACCACGCCGACCGCGCGCTGGCGGCCGGACGCGAGATGCTGGAACGGATGCACGGCTTCAACGGGTGGCTGGCGGAGCAGGAGCTCGGCGACGGCTTCAAGATGGGCATCGGGCTCAACTCGGGCCCGGTGATGTCGGGCAACGTGGGCTCGGAGCGGCGCCTGGAGTACACGGCGATCGGGGACACCACCAACACGGCCTCGCGCATCGAGGGCATGACCAAGGGCACTCCCTACCAGCTGTTCCTGGCGGACTCCACGCGCGAGCTGCTGCACGAAGCGCCGGCCGAGCTCGAGGACACGGGCGAGCACGAGGTGCGCGGCCGCACCACCGGCATCCGGCTCTGGGGCCTGGAGTGAGCGGGTAGAGTCGCCCCGATGGCTTCGGGCGACGCGGTGCGCCGGCGGCCCCGGGGGGAGCGGCGCCGCCACGAGATCCTGCTTGCCGCGCTGCGGATAGTCCGCGAGCGCGGCACCGCCGCGGTCACCCACCGAGCCGTGGCCGAGGTGGCGGACGTGCCCCCGGCCACCACCACGTACTACTTCGACTCCATCGACGAGCTGCTCGAGGAGGCGCTCAAGCTGTTCGTGGACGAGGAGGTGGAGCGACTCGGGCACCTCGCGGCCAGCCTGCGCTCGGCCACCGTCAGCCCGCACACGATCAGCGAGCTGTTCGCCGAGGAGCTGCTGCGCGGGAACGAGTCGGGGGACAACGTGGCCCAGTTCGAGCTCTACCTGGAGGCGTCCCGGCGCCCGCGGCTGCACGAGGCCGCCGCCGCCTGCCTGCGGGCCTACGCCGAGGCGGCCGAGGCGGCCCTGGCCGCCGCCGGCGCAGCGCGGGCCTCGGAGGGCGCCCGCACGTTCGTCGCGCTCGTCGACGGCTTGGCGCTGGCGCGCACGGCCGCTCCCGACTCCCACCACGACGCCGACGAGCTGGCCCGCGCCATGCGCGACCTCTTCATCGGGTTCGCGATGGACGAGGACGAGCGCGCAGCCTGGGAGCGGCGCATGGGCGAGCCCACCGCTCAGGGCGAGAGATAGCCGTCGAGCATCACGCGGAACTCCTCGAGCAGGGCGTCCCGCTCGGAGGCCAGCGCGCGGGTGGCGAACACCACCCCGCGTAGCGACAGCTCGACAACGCGGGCCAGCAGCAGCGGATCGGCGTCGCGGATCGTGCCGTCCTCGATGCCGGCGGCCAGCAGAGCCTCGAAGGCCTCGAGCGCCCGCCGCTGGAACTCCCCCACGCGCGTGGTCACGTACGGCAGCAGCAGCTCGGGGTCCACGTCCACGATCCGCTCGAACAGTGGGTGGGCCGCCAGGTCCGACGCCGTGCGCACCGCCGCCTCCACCGCACGCTCACGCCCGCCGGGGAGGCCCGCCACCGCCTCGGTCGCGCCATCCACCACGGACTGGAACTCGCGCGTCATGAGCGCCTGGATCAGCGTGGGCACGTCCGGATAGCGCCGGTAGAGGGTCATCCGGCTCACGCCGGCGCGCCGGGCCACGTCCGTGGCGGTCATGCGCCGCACCCCCACCGCCATGACCGCGTCGCGGGCGGCGTCGAGGATGGCGTCGGGGTCGGTGGCCATGCTGGCCGGACCCTTAGCGCTTGTTCCGCTTCTTGCGCTTGCGCGAGCGCGGGCGCGGCACGTCCGGGTCCGCGCTCTCGGGCGCGTCACCGCTGCCGCGTCCGTTCTCGGAGCGGGCGTCCGCCGACTGCTCCTCGCGGTTTCGCGCCTGCTCGGCGGCCGAGGGCCAGGGCACGGCCTCGCCCGCCTCCCAGGCGGGCCCGCGCCCGCCCGGCCAGCGGCCGAAGAAGAGCGCCGCGAGCGCGCCGAGCCAGAACAGCTGGACGATCTGCGGCCCGCCGGTCAGCGGAAGCACGTACAGCACGCCCACGATGATCCCGATGACCCCGAGAAAGCGACTGACCAATCCGGCGCGCATCGCGTTGAGTGCGATGAGGACCACGCCCAACCCCAAGGCCAGGTTGCCGGCGAGGCCGATCTGCTGGAGCACCGGCAGAGCGCTGTCGTCGATGGCGTCCTCTGCGCGGTCCTCACGCGTCATCCCGGGGACTGACGTGCCGTCCACGAAGTCCGAGGCAGCGTCCGTGAAGGCCACCGCTGTCGCCACGGCGATGACCGCGGCGAGCGTCGCGCCGAACACGAGCCCGATGATGGCCACGACCCGGAGCTGCTCCCGGCGAAATCGGGTTGCGCGGTAGAGGTACCCGAGCAGCGGGATCAAGAGCAGCAGGCTGGCGCCCGTCAGAGCGCTTGCCGCGATGAAGCTCCCCGATTCTCGCTCCACCACGACGAGCGTGCCGGCATCGCCGTCCGGCCGGTCGGACAGCGCCGACGCGAGGAGCACGTTGCCGGCGATCCCGAGCAGCATCGTCGCGACGGCGGCGGCCGCCGCGGGCCGTCCGGCCCGCGCCTCCCAGTCGAGCTGCTCGGCGCGCGTCTGCGTCACTTACTCGTCGCGGTTGGCCGTCTCGGGCGCGGGGGGAGGCTCCACCGGAGTGGTGCGCGGCGGGTAGTACTCGTGGTCCTCGGGCTCCACCAAACGCGAGATGCGCTCGCCCACGGCCAGCACGAGGCTCAGACCCGGCGACATCAGGCGGATGACCGACTCCATGCGCCCGCGGTTGCGCGCCTGCTGCGGTGTGAGAGCGCCCATCTCTCAGCCTCCGCGCTGGTGGAAGTAGAACTCGGGCAGCGCGGCACGCGCCACCTCCGCGGTGATCTGCTGCGCGGCGTTGAGGTCGCCCGCACGCACGGCCACGTCGTCGATCGTGACGATGCCGGCCAGCTCCTCGCCGCGGAGCACCGGCAGGCGACGGATGCGGTGCTGGACCATCAGCGCGGCCGCCTCCTCGAGGTCCATCTCCTCACGCCCCGAGACCAGCGGCCGCGTGGCGTAGGAACCGGCATGCTCGCCCGCGTCAACCCCGTCGGCCACCGCGGTGAGGGTGACGTCGCGGTCGGTGAGCACGCCCACCGGCAGCCCCTGCTCGCACAGGACCACGGAGCCCACGTTGCGGTCGCGCATCAACTCTGCGACCTCGCGCAGCGTGGCACCGACGTCTGCCGTGACGACGGGCGCGGTCATGACGTCGGCGATCCGCATGAAGACGGACGATATCGTCCGGGCATGGCACGCATCGCGGCGGGCGTGCACCGCCTCGGCACCCGGCTGGTCAACTGGTACCTCGTCGAGGAGGGGGACCGGCTCACGATCGTCGACGCCGGGATGCCGCGCTACCGCGGCCAGCTCGACACCGCGCTCGCCGAGCTGGGCCGCTCGCTCTCGGACGTGGAGGCAATCGTGCTCACCCACCCCCACCCCGATCACGTGGGCTTCGCGGAGGGCGTGCGCGCCGAGGCCGGCGTGCCCGTGCTCGTGCACGAGGCCGACGCCGAGATGGCCCGCACCGCCAAGGCCCCGCTCGGAGAACGCGGCCTGCGGCCCTACCTGGTGAAGCCGGCGTTCTGGGGGCTGATCGGCCATATGGCGACCCAGGGCATGCGCCCGCGCAAGATCGCCGAGGTCGCGACCTTCGCCGACGGCGAGGCGCTCGACGTGCCGGGCCGCCCCCGCGTCGTGCACGCCCCCGGCCACTCGGCCGGCTGCTGCGCGTTCCACCTGGCCGACCGCGGCGTCCTGCTCACCGGCGACGTGCTCTGCTCCCGCAACCCCATGACCGGGCGCGACGGGCCGCAGATCATGCCGGGCTCGTTCACCGCGGACGTCGCGCAGGCGATGGACTCCCTGGGCCGCATCGAAGGGCTCGACGCGGGCGTGCTGGGCTTCGGCCACGGCGACCCGTGGACTGACGGCCCCGCCTCGGCGGTGGCGCGGGCCCGCGAGCTGGGCCCGAGCTGACCCACCCCACACGACGAACGTCGCTCGCCGGCCCCTATGGGGGGCCACGCGCGACGTTCGTGGTGGTCAGGGGGCGGCCAGCTCCCGAATCGCCGCGGCCACGCCCGCCGGGTCGTCCAGCGGGCCGATGTGGCCGGCGTCGAGCTCGCGCAACTGCGCCGAGCCCATCACCTCGGCGATCGCCGCCGCCACGTCGCGGTAGACCGGCGTGCTGCGTGAGCCGCGCAGCACCAGCACCGGCGCCGAGGTCGCACGCAGCTCGCGGCGGCTGAACTGCCAGGCGTTGGCCGCGCCGAAGTCCGCGAACGCGGCGCGCGCCGACGCCCGGATGGCGCCGGCCCGATCGGCACCGATGGAGTCCAGCAGGCTCGGCCCGTCCTGGCTCTCCACGAACGCCTCCACCCCCGCCTCCGGCCCGCCCTCGCGCGCGGCGGCCTCCACGCCCTCGCGGATCGCGCTCAGGGTCTCGGCCCCCGACGGGGAGAGCGAGAGCAGCGGCGGCTCGATCAGGACGGCGCCGCTCACGAGGCCCGGATGGCGCAGGAGCAGGTCGAGCGCCACGATTGCGCCGGCCGAGTGCCCGCACACCACCGCCGGTGCCACCTCGAGCCCGTTCAGGAGCAGCGCGGCGTCCTCGGACTGCTCCTCGATCGTCGTTCCGGCGTAGGGCTCGGGGGCGCCACTGTCGCCATAGCCGCGGCGGTCGTAGGCGATCGACCGCACGGTTCCGCCGAGCTCCTCCACCGTCTCCCTCCACGACAGCCGCGTGAGCGCTGTTCCGTGCACGAGCAGCAAGCTCGGGCCGCTGCCCGCCTCGTCGTAGGCAAGCTCGACGCCCGCACCCTGCACGCGGGCGGGGCTCATCGGCGGCCGACGGGGGAGAGCCGCCGCGCCAGCGCCAGCACGAGAGCACGTGGCGCGTGCTGGCCGGCGATGGCCCCGGCGAGGTTCTTCACCCCCGGCACCACCACGCGGCGACCGCGCTCGAGGCCGCGCACGCCGGCGCGGGCGGTGTCCTCGGAGCTCATCCAAACGAATCCCGGCGTGTCGGCGGCCTGCTCGAACCCGGGCGAGTCGGCGAACTCGGTGCGCACCGGTCCGGGACAGAGCACGGTGGCGGTCACACCTGTGCCGGCGAGATCCGAGTGCAGCGCCTCGGTGAAGGAGAGCACGAACGCCTTGGAGCCGCCGTATGTGGCCTGCCGGGCGAGCGGCTGGAACGCGGCGGTGGACGCCACGTTGAGCACCGCGCCGCGCCCGCGCTCCACCATCGCGGGCACCCAGCGGGCGCACAGGTCCACGACCGCCTCGACGTTCAGCCGGATCATCTCCAGCTCGCGGGGGTGGTCGATCTCCTGGAAGCGCCCACCGCTGCCGAAGCCCGCGTTGTTCACGAGCACCTCGACCTCGAGGCCGCGCTCGGCCACCGCGCCCGCCAGCCGGTCGCGCGCGGCGGCCTCGCCGAGGTCGCAGGCCACGACCTCCGCGCGCACGTTGTGGTCCACGTTCAGCTCGGCTGCCAGCTCCCGCAGCTTCTCCTCGCGACGGGCCACCAGCGTGACGCCGTGGCCGCGCGCCGCCAGCTCGCGCGCGATGTCCGCGCCGATCCCCGACGAAGCCCCCGTGACGAGGCAGGTCCCCGAGGGCGACGGAGGCGGGAGGGCCATGTCCGTAGAATCGCATGCATGTCCTCAGAGGATCCCTTCGGCATGTTCGGCATGGACCCCGACGAGCTGCGCCGGCGCATGGCGGAGTTCGCCGAGCAGATGCAGGGCGCCCAGCGCGTGGCGTGGGCGGACAACGCCATCAAGCTCGCCGTGGACATGACCGTGGCGAGCATCAACCGCCTCAACCTCCAGGGCAACGCCGAGCAGCAGGCCGCCGAGGTGCGCCAGGCGATCGGGCTGATCTTCCCGGAGGCCGTCACGCTGGTGCGCGAGGCGCGCGAGGGCTTCGGGACCTAGATGGTGGGATGACCGAGCTCTGGCTCGCGCGGCACGGCGAGACCGAGTGGACGCTGTCGCGGCAGCACACGAGCGTCACCGACATTCCCTTGACCGATGACGGCCGCCGGCAGGCGGGGGCGCTGGGCTCCCGGCTCGGCGGCGAGTCGTTCGACGTGGTGATTTCCAGCCCAGCGCTGCGCGCCCGGAGCACCGCGGAGCTGGCCGGCTTCGCCGCCTCGCTGGAGGTCGACGAGGACTTCCGCGAGTGGCGCTACGGCGAGTACGAGGGCGTCACCACCGCCGAGATCCGCCAGACCCGGCCCGACTGGGAGCTTTGGCGCGACGGCTGCCCCGGCGGCGAGCAGCTCGCCGAAGTGGTGGACCGCGCCGACGCGCTGGTCGCACGCCTGCGCGAGCGGGCGCCCTCGCGAGCGCTGCTGTTCGGCCACGGCCACACCTCACGCGTGTTGGCCGCGCGCTGGATGGGCCTCGACGGGGCGTTGGGCCGCCACCTCGTGCTCGGTACCGCCACCCTCTCGATCGTCGCCGTTGAACACTCTCACCCCGCGATCGTGCTCTGGAACGACGCGAGCCACCTCAGTGCCGGCGGAACGTAGGCGATGCCGCGGGCGCCGGGCCGGCTGGAGCGTCGCACGTGCGCCGCCGGCGCCTAACCCGGCGCCTTGGCGTCGGCCGCCCGCTCGTCCTGCCCGCGGGCGATGACCTCCTTGAAGCTGCGGATGCGGAAGATGAAGACGAGCGCGAAGAAGCCGAGGCCGAAGGTGAGGGCGGCCAGCGTGATCTGCTGAGCCACCGAGTAGGCCGCGACCGTGGACGCCGGGGCCTCACCCGCGAACACCGTGACCAGCAGCGCCTGCGCCACACCCGCCCCCTGGGGCGTGAACGGCACGGCGGCGGCCACGGCGTTCACCCCGAGCACGAGCAGCACGTTCTCCACCGATCCCCCCACGTTGAACGCCTCCAAGAGGAAGAAGAAGGCAGCGAAGCGAAACAGCCAGCCCACGAGCTGGACCGCGAAGACCTCGCGCAGGTAGCGCTCGCGGTCGAACGCGATCGTCACGCCCTGGCGCACACGCGCCCAGAACGCCTTCGCGCGCACGGAGAGCACGGCGAAGCCCACCAGCGAGGCGATGCCGATCGCCGTGAGGACGAACAGCGTGAAGCGCGGGTGGGAGGCGAAGTAGGAGAGGTCGAAGGCGTTGAGGTTCGCGAAGTCGGGCGGCTTGGGGAACACGCCCTGCGTGAAGGCGAAGAGCAGAATGAGCGAGCCCATCGCGACGTCGAAGCCCACCTCCACCACGAACGAGGCCCCAACCGCCGGATACGTGGAGTTCGGCACGGAGCGCTTGGTGAGGAAGAGGCGGACCACGTCGCCGCCGCGGGCGGGTACGACGCTGTTGAAGCCGTAGCCGGCGAAGTAGGCGCCCCAGACGTCGCGCCAGCGGAAGCGCTCCGCCGGATATGCGGCGCGCAGGATGTTGAATGACGCTCGCGAGCGCAGCGTGAGGTAGGTGGTGAACGCGAGCACGGCGATGAACAGCGAGCCGAAGTTGACGTCGGCCAGGCTGGAGAAGAAGTTCTCGACCGCGTCGAAGAACGAGCGGAAGGATTCGCCGAGGGTGGCGGGCGGCGGCACGGGGATAAGGTACGGCCATGCCGCCGGACGCAGCGCTGCGCGAGGCCCGCGAGGCCATCGTGCGCGAGCACATGGAGTCGGAGAACCGCCACGAGTTCGACGTCACCATGGCCACGTTCCACCACCCGCGCTACGAGCTCGTCGCCACCGGCGAGGTCTATGACGGCCCCGAGGAGGTGGCCGCCTACTTCGAGGCCACGCGCACGGCGTTCCCCGACCAGCGCAACGAGCTGGTGGTGCTCCACCACGCGGACGACGCCGTGATCGTGGAGTTCGACCTCAAGGGCACGCACCTCGCGCGGCTGCGCGGGCTGCCGCCCACGGGGCGGGAGTTCACCGTCCGGATGACCTCGTTCTTCCTCTTCGAGGAGGACCGGCTGGTGTGCGAGCGGGCCTACTTCGACTCGGGCTCGATCCTGCGCCAGCTCGGCATCGCGCACGACCCCGCCTCGCTGCGCGGGCGGCTCGCCACGGTGGCCAACCACCCGCTCACCGTGGGCAGGGCGGTCGTGCGCGGGCTCACCGGCCGCTGACGCGCATGCGGGCTACCGTCGTCGGCTGCGGCTTCTCAGGCCTTTCCTGCGCCGTGCGGCTGCTGGAGGCCGGCTTCGAGGTGACGGTTGTGGCCCGGGAGGCGCCGGGCGAGACGGTGTCCGCCGTGGCCGGCGGCCTGTGGCTGCCATACGAGGTGGGGCCGCTGGATCGGGTCGCCGCCTGGGGCGCCGCCACCTACCGCGAGCTCGAGGCGCGCGGCGCGGAGCTCGTGGACGCGCTGCTTCTGGGCGCCGGGCCGCCGTGGTGGGCCGACGCGCTGCCGGCCGGGCGCGTGCGCGTGGTCCCCGAGGGCGTGCTGCTCACGGCGCCGCTCGTGGAGACGCCGCGCTACCTCGACGGACTCCTGGCCCAGGTGCGCGAGCTCGGCGGGGGCTTCGAGCGCCGTGTCCTCGGCGAGCTCGGCGAGGCCACCGGCGACCTCGTGGTGAACTGCGCCGGGCTCGGCGCGCGAGAGCTGTGCGGCGACGCGGCGCTCGAGCCTGTCCGCGGCGTGGTGGTGCACGTGCGCCCCCGGGCCGGGGCGCGGCCGCGGACGCTCGTGCGCGAGCAGGACCTCGCCTACGTCCTGCCCCGGGGCGACGTCTGCATCCTCGGAGGCAGCGCCGAGCGCGGCGCGCGCGAGGCGACCACCGATTCCGAGACGGTGGCCGGCATCCTCGAGCGCTGCCGCGCGCTCGAGCCGGAGCTGGAGGGCTGCGAGGTCCTGGGCGCCCACGCGGGGTTGCGCCCGGCGCGAACGGAGGTGCGGCTCGAGGCCGAGCGCATGCCGGATGGCCGCCCGCTGATCCACGACTACGGCCACGGCGGCGGCGGGCTCACACTGTCGTGGGGCTGCGCCGACGAGGTGGCCGGGCTCGCCGCCGGTCTCACAGGTCGCTGAGCCCGGAGAGCAGCTCCTCGGCCTCGCTCCAGCGGCCGGGCGCGACACAGATTGCGACGTCGCCGCGGCCGAAGCGGTCCGGCTCCCAGTCCGCCGTGACGGCGGCCTCGATCCCGGCCTCGGTCAGGTGCTGGGCCCACGCCTGCGCCGTGGCCACGTCCTCGAACTCGCGCACCGTCTCCCAGTCGTCGAAGCGCGGGTCACCCACGTGCACCGCAGGGGCTCGGGCCGGCCGGCGCCTGCGCCGGAAAATCACGCCCGCTCCCCCACCCGCCGGATCCAGTCCGCAACGCGCGGGTGGCCTTCGAGCGGCAGGTACTCGACGAGCACGGCGTGGAAGGGGTCGTCGTCGCCGGGCTCGAGACCCAGCAGTCCGTACTTGAGGAAGGGGTAGGCGCAGAGGTCGGCGGCGGAGAAGTCGTGGCCCATCAGATGGTCGCGCCCGTCGAGCAGCGCCTCGAAGCGGTCGAGCGAATCGCGCATGTCGGCCACCCAGGCGCCGATCGCGACGCGGTCGGGATCGGACCTGCCGCGCTCGTCCGCGATCGCGTTCGGCGGGCCCTTCCAGACGCGGTTGAACCAGTCCTCGAAGACGTGCACCTCCGCCCGCGGCGAGGCGGCGGCGGGATAGAGCGGCGGGTCCGGCTGCCATGCCTCGAGCCGGCGGACGATGCGCGTGGAGTCGGCCAGCACCTCGCCATCGGCCTCCACCACCGGCACGAGCTCCTGGCCGCTCACCCGCATCACCTCGGAGCGGTCGGCCGGATCGACCCAGACCGACTCGAACTCGACGTCCTTGTGGGCGAGCGCGAGCGTCACGCGCTCGACGTTGGTGGAGTAGGGGAAGCGGTAGAGGCGGATCACGGGCCTTCACTTCAGCAGCCGCGACAGCCGGCGATCCTTCAGCACCCGCCCACCGGTCTGCTCCCGCGGGCAGTAGCACATGACGTAGTCCTTGAAGAAGACCGCCTCGATGGTGGCGCCGCAGCGGGGGCAGGGCTCGCCGTTGCGGCGGTGCACGGACAGCGGCATCGGAGCCTTGTCCGGCACGGTGTCGCCGATAACCTCCTCGTAGTGCTCGAGGGGCCCCCCCGAGCACCGACTCGCAGGCGCCGCGCAGGCGCTCGACCTCCTCCTCGCCCAGCTCGTCGCCCCGCTTGAAGGGGGAGAGCTCGGCGGTCCAGAGGATCTCGTCCACCCACGAGCGGCCGATGCCCGCGATCGTGCGCTGGTCGCGCAGCAGAGGGTGGAGGTGGCGCGGCTGAGCCACGCGCTCGGCGAAGTCCGGCGGCGGCGGCAGCGCGTCGGGCGCCAGCGTGACCACCGCCTCGTCGGCGTCCGGGTCGGCCAGCAGCTTCGCCCAGGCGCGCTGCTGCGTGCCGAACTCGCGCAGTCGCAGCTCGCGCCCGTCCTCGATCCGCACGAGCACGCGCGACGCCTTGTCGCGCAGGGACGCGCGCTTGTCCCACAGCTGCAGGCGACCCGCCGACATGAGATGCACGAGCAGCGACAGGTCGCCGAACTCGGCGATCAGCATCTTGCCCCGGCGGCGCACTCCGGTGACCTCGCGCCCGGCCAGCGCGTCCAGCGGGGGGTCGAACGTCTTCATCGTCACCAGGCCGGGCGCGAGCGCGGACTCCACGAGCGCGCCGCGCAGCGCCCGGTCCAGCCGCCGGGCCGTGATCTCGACCTCGGGGAGCTCAGGCACCGATCTGCGCGAGCTCGCCGGGCCGCAGCAGCAGCACGAGCTCGCCCTTCGCCACCGCCGCCAGTCCGCCCTTGCTCATCCGCACCTGGGCGCCTGTGAGGTCGTGCACCGCGGTGGAGAAGTCCGGGTCGTGGCCCACCAGCAGCACCTCGTCGCCGCGGCCGGCCGCCAGCGTCCGGGCGTCGAACGGGCCGCCGTTGAGCTGCGCGTCGATCTCCACGTCCACCCCGAGCGGCTCGCACACCAGCGTGGCCGTCTCCACGGCGCGCACCCGCGGGCTCGTGAGGCAGGCGTCCAGCTCCACCCCGAGCGCCCGCAGCGCCGCGCTCACCGCCCGCGCCTGCCCGCGGCCGCGCTCGCTGAGCGGGCGCTCTGCGTCGGGCGAGCCGTCGGCGGCGTGGGCGTGCCGTAGGAGCCAGATCACGGGCGCCAAGGCTACCCTGGCGGCGATGAGGATCTCGGTTTCGGCAGACGAGCGCACGGGCATCGCGGACGCCGTGGTGGAGGAGCTGCGCCGGCGCGGCCACGAGCCGATCGTGCACGGCGCCCTCGCCGAGGGCGAGCGCGACGACTGGGCCTGGGCAAGCGAGGCCGCGGCCCGCGACGTGGCCGAGGGCCGCGCCGACCAGGGCGTGGTGTGCTGCTGGACCGGCACGGGCGCCTCGATGGCCGCGAACAAGGTGGACGGCGTGCGCGCGGCCCTCTGCGCCGACGCCGAGACGGCCGGCGGCGCCCGCAAATGGAACGACGCGAACGTACTCGCCCTCTCGCTGCGCAGCACCAGCGAAGCGCTGCTGAGCGAGATCCTGGACGCCTGGTTCTCCGCTACACGAAGCAAGGATCGGCAGGACGCCGCCAACGTGTCGCACCTAGACGAAATCTAGGAGCCCGTGAAGGGCGTCAGGTAATGCCCTGCAACGGAACTCGAGCGAAGCTCCCGGTGCAGGGCATTACCTGACGCCCTTCAGCCACGCGGCACGGTGAACCGGATGCGCGTGCCCCCGTCCGATTCGGCCAGCCAGATCTGCCCGCCGTGCGCCTCCACGATGGCGCGGCAGATGGTGAGGCCGAGGCCCGCGCCCTTGCGCGTGCGCGGACCCTCGCTGCCGCCGCGATAGAAGGGCTCGAACACCCGCGCGCGGTCGGACGCGCCGATGCCCTCGCCGGTGTCGTACACCTCCACGCAGATGGCGCGGCCGCTCACGCTGGCCGCCACGGTGACGCTGCCGTCCGCGGGCGTGTGGCGAATGGCGTTCTGGATCAGGTTGAAGAGCACGCGCTGCAGCTTCTCGGGGTTGGCGCGCGCCGGCGCGAGGTCGCCGGGCACGTCCGCCCGCACGGCGATGCGCTTGGCCTCGGCCTGCACGCCCACGGCCTCCACCGTCTCCTCCACGAGCTGGTCGAGGTGCACCTGCTGCATCGACCACTGGATGTCGCCGGCCTCGAGGCGAGAGAGCTCGAAGAGATCCTCGATGAGGTTGCCCAACGAGCGGATGTTGAGCGACATCTGCTCGAGGTAGCGACGGTGGGTCTGCTCGTCCACCATGCCGTCCTCGATTGCCTCGGCGAGCACCTGGAGCGAGGCCAGCGGCGTGCGCAGGTCGTGGGAGATGGCCGCGATGAGGTCGCGCCGCGCGCTCTCGGCGGCATCGCGCTCGACCCGCCGCTCGTCGAGCTTGCGGATCATGCTGTTGGTGCGCTCGGCCAGCTCGCCGATCTCGTCGCCCTCGGCCCATGGCAGGGCCGGCCGCTCGGTGCCCTCGCCGACGGCGACCAGCGCGGCGCGGACGTCGTCGATGTCGCGCATGACCGCACGCGCGATCACGCTCGACGCGTAGGCCACGAGGCCGCCCGCGAACACCAGCAGGATGACGTTGGCGATGGCGTCGTGGGTGGAGCGGAACATGAACGCCGCCGCCACGGACACGCCCACGATCGTGAGGCCCATGCCGAGCGCCGAGCCGATCGCGAACTGGCGCGCGAGCGAGCCGGCGCGCCTGCGGTGGCGGGCGAACAGGTGCGAGAGCGCGAGCACCGGCGCCCCGCAGGCAAGGAAGAACAGGCCCATGGCCAGCCCCTCCGTCCAGTCGTAGACGGCGCCCATGGCGACGCCGCCGGCGAGAGCCCCGGCGGCGAGCAGCAGGGCGCTGCGCCCTACGGTTGGAAGCGGTACCCGACGCCCCATACCGTCTGGAGCCAGCGCGGCTCGGATGGGTTCACCTCGATCTTGGCCCGCAGGCGGCGGATGTGCACGGTGACGGTGGACGTGTCGGTGTAGAAGGAGTACTGCCACACGGCGTCCATGAGCTGGTCACGCGAGAAGACCTGCCCGGGGTGGCGCGCGAAGAAGAGCAGCAGGTCGTACTCGCGCGCGGTGAGCTGCATCTCCTCGCCGCGGACGGTCACGCGCCGGGCGGCCGGGTCGATGTGGAGGTCGTCGAACTCGATCTCCTCGTCGACCTCGGGCGCGGTGTCCACGCGGCGCAGCACCGCGTCCACGCGGGCTACGAGCTCCGCGGGCGAGAACGGCTTGACCACGTAGTCGTCGGCGCCGAGGCGCAGGCCGATCACGCGGTCGGTCTCCTCGCCCTTCGCGGTGAGGAGGATGACCGCGAGCCTCTCGGACTCGCGCAGGCGACGCATGACCTCGAGCCCGTCCATGCCGGGCAGCATGAGGTCGAGCACGACCAGGTCGGGACGGCGGACACCTGCGAGGCGCAGGGCGTCGGCGCCGGTGGCGGCCACGCGGGTGCTGTACCCGGCCCGCTCGAGATAGCGCGACACGACCTCGGAGATGGTGGGCTCATCGTCCACCACCAGGACGTCGCCGCGGGAATGACCATTGTCCACGAACCGATTCTGCCAGCGCCGCCCCCACATGGGGGACGAATGGCGGCCTCCGTTGGCAGGTCGTAAGGAGTGATCAGCGGGTGGGCTCGAGCCGCACGGCCCGATCCTGATCCCTGATCGCGACCCACGCGAACCCGTCATCCGCGCGCACACCCGCGGGCGTGGCGCCCACCGGCACGGGCCCGCCCACGAGCTCGCCGCTGTCGGGATCGATGAGGGTCACGGCATCCGCGTTCTCGTTCGTCACCCAGACCACGTCGTCGCCGACCCAGATGCCGTAGGGGCCGTCTTCCACCCGAATCGGCTCGCCGATCCGCCGCCCGGTGCGGTTGTCGTGCCGCGTGACGGTGTTGCCCGTGTTGTTGGCCACCCAGATCACGCCGTCCCTGATCGCGATGCCCTCCGGGCCCGACCCGGTCTCGACCGGCTCGTCGGCCTCGCCGCTTGCGACGTCGATGCGCGTGAGCGTGTCGTCCTCGAAGTTGGCCACCCAGACGCTGGACTGCGTGGTGCCGATCCCGCGCGGCATGCTTCCCACCTCGATCTCGTCCACGACCTCGCCACTGCCCAGGTTCACCCGCGAGACCGTGCCCGCCGCGTTGTTGGACAGCCACAGCGACCCGTCGCCGACTCCGAGCGCGATCCAGCGGGAATCGGCGCCGGCCTGGATCTCGCGTTCGGGCTCGCCGGTCCCGGCATCGAGCTGGGAGACCGTGCCGTCGCCGGTGTTGGTGACGAACACCGAGCCGCGGCCGACGGTGACGCCGTGGGGGCCGGCGCCCACGGGGATCGGGTCCCGGCGCGCCTCACCGGTCTCGGCGTCGAGCCACGAAACGGTGTCGTCACCCTCGTTGGCGACCCATACCGAGCCATCGCGAATGGCCACGCCGGCCGGGCCGGAGCCCACCGCGACCGGCTCGGCGGCCTCAGCGGCCGGCGGCTCCCGCTCCTCGGGCGCGTCCGTGGTCTGCTCGCCCGCGGGCTCGGCGCCGGGGTCCTCCGAGCCGCCGGTGGCGAGTACCACGGCCACGACGATGGCGGCGGCGACGGCCGCGGCGCCGGCGAGCGCGAGCGGCGGCCGGCGCCGCATGCGCTCCGGGAGCGTGCGCGTGGGCGCGCTGACCGGCTCGCTCAGCGGCGCGGTGGGCCGGTCGGCTGGACGGTCGGTGGGCGGCGCGGCGGCGGCCGCGCGGGTGGGCGCGGCCGGCGGGGCCGGCGCGGCCGGCACCGGCGGCGGGACCTCCGTGTCGGGCTCCTCCACCACGTCCCGGGCCTCGGCGACCAGCGCCGCGCACGTGGCTTGGCGGTCGGCCGGGTCCTTCGCCAGCGCACGCGCGATGACGGTGTCGAGCGCGGGAGGCAGGCCCTCGGCACTCGGCCGCGGCGGCGGCTCCTCGAGATGCGCGTACAGCACCGCCACGCTCGTATCGCGCGGGAACGGCCGCGCCCCGGTGAGGCACTCGTGCAGCACGCAGCCGAGCGCGTAGACGTCCGTGCGGGAGCTGAGGTCCCCACCGCGGATCTGCTCGGGCGCCACGTAGTCGATCGTGCCCACGAACTGCCCCGTCTGCGTGAACGCCGTGCCGGCCTCCGTGCGCTTGGTGAGCCCGAAGTCGGTGAGGTACGCGCGATCGGCCTGCAGGAGGACGTTGCCCGGCTTCACGTCGCGGTGGACCAGGCCGTGCGCGTGTGCCGCGTCGAGCGCGGAGCCCACCTGATCGAGAATGCCGAGGGCCCGCTCCGGAGCCAGCCGGCCCTCGGCGCGGAGGAGCGTGGCGAGGTCCGAGCCCTCCACGTAGCGCATGGCCAGGTACAGCTGGCCGTCGGCCTCGCCGGCGTCGTAGACGGTGACGATGGCCGGATGGTCCACGCCCGCCGCCACCCTGGACTCGTGCACGAAGCGCTCGCGGAACCCCTCCGCGTCCGCGACCTCGGGCGCCAGCACCTTGAGCGCCACCGTGCGGCGCAGATGCACGTGCTCGGCGCGGTAGACGACTCCCATCCCGCCACGGCCGATGACCTCGTCGATGCGGTAGCCGGCGATCTCCATCGTCGGCTTTCTATCACGCCCCGCCCTTGACATTAATCAGTCGATCAGTTAAGAATTGCCCATGTTCAAGACCGACGACGACGCGCTCTCCGTCCTCCTCGACGCCGACATCGACAAGGTCATGGCCGGGCTCGACCGGATCGTCGAGGCCGCCCCCTCCTACGCCAAGCTCTTCTCGCGCTGGGAGAACCAGCCCTGGAGCTCGGAGCAGTTCGACTTCTCGGCGGACGCCGAGCAGTGGGCGTCGGGCGCGTTCGACGACACCGAGCGCGAGTACATGCAGTGGAGCCTGTCCTCGTTCTTCCTCGGCGAGGAGCGGGTCACCACCGAGCTGCTGCCGTTCGCCATCGCGGCGCCGTCGCACGAAGCGCGCGCGTTCCTCGCCACCCAGATATCCGACGAGGCCAAGCACATGGTCTTCTTCGACCGCTTCTACCGCGAGGTGTTCGGCGTCGACGCGGCCACGCTCTCGGCCAACCTCAAGGCCCAGCGCCCGCAGATGAACGACCACTGGGGAGAGCTGTTCGACGGCATCCTCCACGACTGCGCCGAGACGCTCCGCAGGGACCCCTCGGACATGACCGCGCTGGTGCGCGGCGTCACCGTCTACATGATCGTGATCGAGGGCACGCTGGCGCTCACCGGCGCGCGCTTCATCATCCGCACGCTCAAGGAGCGCGACCGCCTGCCGGGCTTCCGCCAGGGCTTCACCGCGGTCAACCGCGACGAGTCGCGGCACGTGGGCTTCGGCGTGAAGTTCCTCGCGGACGCCGTCAAGGAGGACCGCGGCCACAAGGACACCATCGCCGAGACGATCAAGGAGACGCTGCCCATCGGCACGCTCGCGCTCGCGCCGCCGATGGTCGACAACCCCTACGACTTCGAGACGCCCTTCGGCTACCACTCGTCCGAGATCTTCGAGTACGCCGCCAGGTCGCTCTCCAAGAAGCTTGCAGCCATCGGGATCGATCCAGAAGGCTAAGCCGGGCCGCCCGTCCACCGGCGCCCGCGAGCGGATCCTCGCGGCGGCGATGGAAGTGCTCAAGGCCGACGGCTACGCCGGCCTCACGACGGCGAAGGTGGCCGCGCGGGCGGGGCAGAACAAGGCGCTGATCCAGTACCACTTCGGCTCCAAGCAGGGGTTGGTGGCCGCCGCCGCCCGCGAGGTCAGCGCGCTGATCACCGCGGAGCTGCTCGCCGGGATCGAGGAGGACGACGTCATCCCCGGCCTGGTCGAGGGGCTCGAACGCATCCTCGACCGCGACGAGGGCCTGGCGCGCGTGTACTTCGACCTCGCGTCGCAGTCCATCGTCGAGCCCGAGATCCGGGCGATCATGGCGGAGGTCAAGGCGGGCTACCGCGCCGTGCTCGCCGAACGGCTCGACGTACGCGATCCACAGGCCGCCGCGGTGTACCTGATCGCGGCGCTCGAGGGCTTCACGCTCGAGCGGCTGGAGCGGGGCGAGACAGCGGAGCTGCGCCGCGCGCGCGACTGGTTCCTGGAGAGCGCCCCGCGCATCATCGCCTAGGATCCCGCGGCGATGGACGAGACGCCGCTGATCGCGCAAGAGCCGCTGGAGGCGTACTTCGACTCGCGTGGGCTGGGCTCCGGGCCGATCGAGTTCGAGCGCATCGGCGAGGGCCACTCGAACATCACGTTCCTGATACGCCGAGGCGGAGAGGACTTCGTGCTGCGCCGGCCACCGCGTCCGCCGCTACCGCCGTCCGCACACGACGTGCTGCGCGAGGCGCGGCTGCTGAGCGCCGTGCGCGGGGTGCGCACTCCCGAGGTGCTCGACGCCTGCGACGACGAGTCCGTGCTGGGCGTGCCCTTCTATGTCATGGAGTACATCGAGGGCACCGTCATCACGGGCGAGATCCCGCAGCCGCTCGACACGCCGGAGGAGCGGCGCCGGATCGCGTGGGAACTGGTCGACGCGCTCGTCGAGGTCCATGCCGTCGACTGGCGGGCATGTGGGATCGACGGCAGGCCCAGCGGCTACCTGGAGCGCCAGCTGCGCCGCTTCAACGGGCTGTGGGAGCACAACAAGACGCGCGAGGTGCCGGTCGTGGGCGAGGTGGGCGAGTGGCTCGCCGCCAACATGCCCGACTCCGGCGACGCCACGATCGTCCACGGCGACTACCGCCTGGGCAACACGATGGTGGCCGACGACGCGCCCGCCCGCCTCATCGCGATCTTCGACTGGGAGCTGTCCACGATCGGCGACCCGCTCGCCGACGTGGGCTACCTGACCGTCACCTGGGTGCAGCCCGACGACGCGGACGACACGATGTTCTCCAACCTCACGTCGGTCACCCGCCGCGAGGGCTTCCCCACCCGCCAGGAGATGGTCGCGCGCTACGAGGAGCGCAGCGGCCGCTCGATGGCCGCGCTGCACTGGTACCAGGCGCTCGCGCTCTGGAAGGCAGCGGTCTTCATGGAGGGCAACTACAAGCGCTTCATCCAGGGCAACTCCGACGACCCCTACCTTGGCCTCTTCGACGAGGGCGTGCCCGCGCTGGCCGACAAGGCGCGCGAGATCGCGCTGTCGTGAAGGGCCTGCTGGTGGACTTCGGCGGCGTGCTGACGACCAACGTGTTCGAGTCCTTCCGCTCGTTCTGCGAGGGAGAGGGCCTGGACCCGGAGGCGTTCCTGGACCTCTTCCGCGAGCGCTCCGAGGCGCGCTCTGCCCTGCGCGAGGTCGAGACCGGCCGCATCTCCGAGGACGAGTTCTCCACCCGCCTCGGGGCGATGCTCGGCGTGAAGGAGACGAACGGCCTGATCGACCGGTTGTTCGCGGGGATGGCGCCCGACGGCGCGATGGTGGCGGCGGTCCGGCGCGCGAAGGGCTCGGGCGTGCGCACGGGGCTGATCTCGAACTCGCTGGGCGAGGGGCGCTACGACCGCTCCACGTTCCCCGAGCTCTTCGACGGCGTGGTCATCTCGGGCGAGGAGGGCATGCACAAGCCCCAGCCCGAGATCTACCTGCTGGGCGCCGAGCGCGTCGGCCTCGCGCCCGAGGAGTGCGTGTTCGTCGACGACCTGCGCGAGAACTGCGCGGGCGCGGAAGCGGTGGGGATGACAGCGGTGCTGCACCGCGGCGCCGACGCCACGATCGAAGAGCTCGAGCAGCTGCTGGATGTCGCGCTCCACTGAGCGACTCGTCCTCTGGGACATCGACGGAACGCTCGTCCACACGGCGGGCCTGGGGCGCGCTGCCTTTGCGGAGGCCTTCGAGGCCGTCTACGGGCTCGCCCCGGAGCTCGTGCCGATGGCGGGGCGGACGGATCACGAGATCGCGCTGGCCATCCTCGAGCGCAACGGGATCGAGCAGGGCGAGGACCATCTGCCGGCATTCGCCGAGGCCCTGGCCGATCGCCTCGCGGCGATGGAGCCGGAGATCCGCGCCCGCGGCCACGCGTTCCCGGGCGCCGCGGAGGTGCTGGCCGAGCTGGAGCGACGCGGGGTGAGGCAGTCGCTGCTGACGGGCAACATCGAGCCCAACGCGGCACTCAAGCTCGCCGCCTTCGGCCTCGGCGCGGAGCTGGACTTCGAGATCGGCGCGTACGGCTCCGACCACCGGGTGCGGCCCGAGCTCGTGGGCATCGCCCGCCGCAGGGCCCGGGAGAAGCACGGCATGGACTTCGACGTCGTGCTGGTGGGCGACACCCCGCTCGACATCGCGGCCGCCCGCGGCGGCGGCGCGGCCGTGGTGGCGGTCGCCACCGGGCCGCACTCCGTGCAGGAGCTCGCGGCCGCCGACGCCGTGCTTGCCGACCTCACGGACACCCCGGCCGCCGTCGAGGCCATCCTCAACCCGCGCTGATCAGCACCACGCCGGCGACGGCCGCCGCCGCTCCGCCCTGCTGGAGCCGCCGCACGCGCTCGCCGAGCAGGGCGTGCGCGAGCACCACGACGACCACCGGATAGAGCGACGCGAGCACGGCCGCGACGCTGACGAGCCCCTCGTTGGACGCGACGGCGAACAGGCCGTTGGCCGTGATGTCGAGCGTGCCGGCCGCGACCAGCGCCCGCGCGCTGGCGGCACCGACCGCGAGCCGGGGGCGCAGCAGGAGCGCCCCGAGCGCGAGCAGCGACACGCCGGTGATGCGGTTCGCGAGGATCGCCCAGAAGACGTCCTCGTCGCTCGCCCGGTCCATCGCGACGAAGAAGCAGCCGAATCCGGCGGCGGCCACGAGCGCGAGGCCGGCGCCGGCGGCCATGCGCCCGCCACGGGCCGCGCCGCCTTCCTTCGGAGCCTCGCGCGAGGCGAGCACGATGCCCACCATCGCCACCGCGAGCCCGGCCGCCTGCATCCCGCTCGGGCGCTCGCCGCCGGCGAGCCCGACGACCACGGGGATCACCGCGGCGGTGGCGGAGATTGGCGCGACCACGGCCATCGCGCCGATTGCGAGCCCGCGGTAGAAGGCCATCAGCCCCGCGACGCCGGCGACGCCGGAGGCGCACGCCACGGCGAGGTGCTCCACCGGAGGCGGGCCCTCCGCGCGCACACCGACGATCGCGACCACGAGCACGAGCCCCGCCGCCTGCGACAGCAGCACCACGGCGAGCAGGTCGACGCGGCGGCTCTGGAGCCCGCCGAGAAAGTCTGCGATGCCCCAGGCAAGCGCAGACCCCAGGCCCAGTGCGACGGCGAGCGAGGCCTACTCCCTTGCGGCTAGTCGCACTCAGCGGCCATAGAGCAGCACCATGACGCGCTCGAGCAGCTTCGACCGCCGCGGCGTGTACGGGAAGAAGTAGAGCTCCCTCTTGCCGGCGAAGCGGGTGACCATCAGCGACTGCGTGCGGCAGTACTTCTGGATGCCCGCCGCGCCGTGGCGCACGCCGATGCCCGACTCGCCGACGCCCCCGAACGGCAGCTCCTGCGCGGCGTAGTTGCTCACGCAGTCGTTCACGCACGCGTTGCCGGCGTCGATCCGCCGTGCGATGGCCTCGCCCTTCTCGAGGTCCTTGGTGAAGACGCTCGAATTGAGGCCGTAACGCGAGTCGTTCGCGAGCTCGAGCGCCTCCTCCTCGTCGCGCACCTTCATGATCGGGAGGATCGGGCCGAACGTCTCGTCGGTCATGACCTCCATCGAGTGGTCGACCTCGGTGAGCACGGTGGGCTCGAAGAAGCGCCCGCTGCCCTCGCGCGCCTTCCCGCCCACGCGCACCGTGGCGCCCTTCTCCAGCGCGTCCTCGAGGTGGCGCTCCATGATCTCGAGCTGCGGCCCGAAGGTGACGGCGCCGACGTCCACGCTGCCCTGCGCACGCGGCTCGCCCTGGCGCAGCGCGCCCGCCTTCTCGATCACGCGGGCGACGAAGTCGTCGTAGACCGGCTCCTCGACGTACACGCGCTCGACCGCCTGGCAGATCTGCCCGCCGTTGGACATGCTCCAGTAGACCGCGGTGTTGGCCGCGCGCTCCACGTCGGCGTCGCGCAGCACGATCATCGGGTCCTTCCCGCCCAGCTCCAGCGACACCGGCGTGAGCGACTCGGCCGCCTCCGCCATGATCTTCCTGCCGGTGGCCGTGGAGCCCGTGAACATGAGCATGTCCGCCTGGCCCACGAGCGCGGCACCCGTCTCGCCGCGGCCGGTGACGACGATGAAGACGTCCTCGGGGATGCCCGCCGCCTTCATGCCCTCCTGCATCAGCAGCGAGGTGAGCGGCGTGACCTCGCTCGGCTTGAGCACGACGGAGTTGCCCGCCATGAGCGCGGCGATCGCGTCACCGAAGGAGTTGGTGAGCGGGTAGTTCCACGGCCCGATCACGCCCACGACGCCCATGGGCCGGTAGCGCTTGACGAACCTCTTGCCGAAGAGCAGCGGCGAGTGGCTCCGCACGCGCTCGTCCTTGAGGTACCTGGGCGCCGACTTGGCCCAGAAGCCGAGCGAGTCGGCCACGAAGAAGATCTCCGCGAGCATGGCGTCCTCACGCGTCTTGCCGGTCTCCTCGACGATCGTGGAGACCATCCGGTCGCGATTCTCCACGAGCCACTTGCGCGCGGCTTTCATCACCTCGCCTCGGCCGTCGTAGCCCATCGCCTCCCAGCCGGGCTGCGCCGCTCGGGCGCGCCTGACGGCGTCGGCCACCTGCCCGGCCGAATGGTCCGGCACGTGCGCGACAACCTCGCCGGTGGCCGGGTTCTCGACGGGTATCTGCGCCGCCCCGGCGGCGCCGTTCTCATGGACTGGCGGCGTGGTCTCGACGGTGGACATCCGGCCTCCTGAAGGGATCTGGCGCAATCCGCCTGACACGGTGTCAAGCGGGCGAGCCGCCGAGTCTACCGAGCCCGCGATGCCGACTGGCCGCGCGGCCAGTTCGGGGCGGCCGGCCACCATCGCGCCGCCGAGAGGCGAGGCACGGGTTCCCCTCCCAGAGCCCGCTGGGGATTGTGCGCACAAATCGTGCGTGGGAGGCAACGGACATGCGTGGCACGCACATTTGTTGCGCACAATCCCGAGCGACGTTTTACGGGCACACACGGACTCTGCCCGTCGACCGGGGGCGAGATCCGGCAGCCGGAGGCCTTCACCTCGCGATGAGCCTGTACCAGTTCGAGAAGAAGCCCCACGGCGCCTTCCGCGGCGGCGAGTTCCCCTTCGACAAGCGCTATCTGGAGGTCGCCGTGGTGGTTGGGGACCGCATTCGCCGGCTCAGGCTGGATCGGGACGTGACGTTGATCGACCTGGCCCGGCGGGTGCGCAAGCCGGCCGGAGGCGGCTACAGCGCCAGCTACTTCTCCCGGCTGGAGCGAGGCTGGGCCAACGCGCCGCTCTACACCTACCACCAGATCGCCCGGGCGCTCGAGGTCGATCCCTGGATCCTGTTCGCCAGCGACGAGGCCCGGCACGACCCGAACCCGGGCGAGGTCCTGCTGCTGCGCTTCCTCAGGCGGGCCGGGATCGCCCCGGACGACGCGCTCGCGCGGATCGTCAGTCCCGAAGCTCGACCCGCTCGATGACGGCGTCGGAGACCGGCTTGTCGCGCGCGCCGGTCTCGGCGCCCTCGATTGCGTCCACCGCCTCCATGCCGGAGGTCACCTGGCCGAAGACGGTGTGCTTGCCGTCGAGCCACGGCGCCGCGTCGATGGTGACGATGAAGAACTGGCTGCCGTTGGTGTCGGGGCCGGCGTTGGCCATGGCCAGGGCGCCGCGGACCACGTTGTGCTCGTTGAACTCGTCCTCGAACTGGTAGCCGGGGCCACCGGTGCCGGTGCCCTCGGGGCAGCCGCCCTGGACCATGAAGTCGGGTATCACGCGGTGGAAGATCAACCCGTCGTAGAAGCCGTCGCTCGACAGCTTCCTGAAGTTCTCGACGGTCTTCGGCGCGTCCTCATCGAACAGGTCCAGCTCGATCGCGCCGTGGTTCGTGTGCATGACGGCCTGGCTCATCGCTTCGACACCTCCAGTCGGAGCTCCACGCCCCGGACATTCTGACCGGACACCTTCTCGACGACCTCGCCCGCGCGCGCGGCGGGCACCTCGACGATGCTGAAACGGTCGAGCACGCGCACGTTGGCCACGTCCTCGCCCTCGAGATGGGAGTGGTCGACGATCGCGCCGACGATGTCCGCCGGCTCCAACCCCTGGGCGCGACCGGCGCCCACGAACAGCTTGGCCGCCGGCCCGTCCGCGCGGCCGCGCGGCTTGGTGTGGCGGCGGCGGCGGACCTCGCGCGGCTCGCGCTCCTTGGGCGCGGCCTTCGGCGGCTCTCCCCACGGGGCGATCTCGGTGTTCGCGTTCCGCTCGATCGCGTGCAGGTCCTCGCGCTGCTTGGGAGTGATGAACGTGATCGCCCGTCCCGACCGGCCGACACGGCCCGTCCGTCCGATCCGGTGCACGTAGACGTCCGGCGAGTTGGGCGGGTCGAAGTTGATCACGTGGGTCACGCCGGAGATGTCGAGCCCGCGCGCCGCCACGTCCGTGGCCACCAGCAGCCGCTCGCGGCCGCCCTTGAAGGCGATCATCACGCCATCGCGCTGGCCCTGCGACATGTCGCCGTGCAGGGCCTTGACGCGGATGCCCTGGCGGTCGAGGTCCCGCGCCAGCCGGTCGGTGCCGATCTTCGTGCGCGCGAAGATGATCGCCTGGTCGGGTCGCTCGGCCTTCAGGACGCGCGCGAGCGCGTCCACCTTCTCGCGCGGCGGCACCTCGATGAAGAACTGGTCGACCGTGTCGATCGTGAGCTGGGCCGACTTCACCTTCACCGTCTCCGGGTCATACATCTGCGTCTCGGCGAGCTTCCTGATCGGCGGCGGCATCGTGGCCGAGAACAGCGCCGTCTGGCGGCCGGACGGGCAGCGGGAGAGGATCGTCTCGACATCCTCGAAGAAGCCGAGGTCGAGCATCTCGTCCGCCTCGTCGAGCACGACGTAGCGGGCGTCGCTGAGCATGAGCGCGTGGCGGCTCATGAGGTCCATCACGCGTCCGACGGTGCCGACCACGACCTGGGCGCCCTGACGGAGCTGGGCGATCTGCGAGGGGATCGGGGCGCCGCCGAAGACCGCAACCACGCCGATGCCCTTGCGCTCGCCGTAGGCGCGCAGCGCCTGGGTGACCTGGATGCAGAGCTCGCGCGTGGGGGTGAGCACCAGCGCCTGCACCTCGGCGTCGCGCGGATCGACGAACTGGAGCAGCGGCAGCCCGAATGCGGCCGTCTTGCCCGTGCCGGTCTGGGCCTGGCCGATAACGTCGCGGCCCTCCAGCAGCAGCGGGATCGTCTGCTCCTGGATCGGCGTCGGGCGCTCATAGCCGAGGTGCGTCAAGGCGTCCAGCAACGGCTCGGAGAGCCCAAGGTCGGCAAACGTCGTCATGCCGCGGGGTTCAGCAGCTGCTTGCCGCTCGTGCGCCGGGCCTGCAGGTCCTCGTGGGCGCGGCGCACCTCGGACATCGGGTAGGTCTCGCCGACCACCACCCTCAGCCCCATCTCGAACAACTCGTCGAGCGGCTCCCGCAGCCGGTCGAGCGCGTGCATGAGCCAGAAGCCGACGACCGCGCGGCTCTTGCGCATGAGCGCGCCGCTCTGCACCGTGTTCGGTTCTCTCCCGGCAATCCCGTAAGCGACGAGTCGCCCGAAGGGAGCCAGTGCATTCAACGAGTCCTCGAACACCTGGCCGCCGGCCATCTCCAACACCACGTCGAAGGGGCCCTCGATGTCCTCGGCGGAGATAGCCTCATCCGCTCCGAGCTCGAGGCAGAGCAGCCGCTTCTCCTCGCTGCTGGCGGTGGCGACGACATGGCCCCCGAACCGCTTGCCGAGCTGAACGGCGAGGCTGCCGACGCCGCCGGCGCCGGAGATCACCAGCACGCGCTCTCCCTCGGCCAGCCGCGCACACGTCTTGTAGAGATGCCAGGCAGTGGTGCCCTGGATCAGGAGCGCCAGCGCGTGGCCGTCGTCCACGCCGTCGGGGATCGGGAAGACCATCGACCGCGGCGCAACCGCGTATTCCGCATATCCCCCGGAGCGCAGCAGCCCGATCACGCGCTGCCCGTCCTCCGTGACACCGGCAACCTCCCCACCGGGGATCAGCGGAAGCTCGAACTTGGAGAGGTAGGAGTTCTCGCGCTGATGGGTGTCGGCAAAGTTGACCCCGCAGCGGGTGACCTCGATCAGCGCCTCATCCGGGCCCGGCTCGGGCACCGGGACGTCCTGCACCTGCAGGACGTCCACCCCGCCGAACTCCTCTATCTGGATGGCGCGCATCGGCCGGGGAGGGTAGCCTTCCGCGCCTTCATGGGCGTCACGGTGGTCGGATCAATCGCGTACGACGCGGTCAAGACCCCCTTCGGGGAGCGCGAGCGCATGCTCGGCGGGTCGGCCGTGCACTTCGCCCTGGCCGCCTCCTTCTTCACGGACGTGCGGGTGGTGGGGCCGGTCGGAGACGACTTCGACGGCTACGAAGTCCTCCAGGGGCGCGGCGTCAACACGGACGACATCGAGCGGGTGGAGGGCGGCAAGACCTTCTTCTGGTCGGGCGAGTACGAGTGGAACCTCAACATCCGTCACACGCACGACACCCAGCTCAACGTCTTCGGGGAGTTCGAGCCCAAGCTGTCCGAGGCCTCGCGCGCGGCGGACCTGCTCTTCCTCGCCAACATCCAGCCCGATCTTCAGCGCGAGGTGCGCGAGCAGTGCAGCCCGAAGGTGTCCGGGCTCGACACGATGAACCTCTGGATCGAGACCGCGCGCGAGTCGCTCGTGCGCACGATGGGCGGCGTGGACGTGGTCTTTCTGAACGACGACGAGGCGCGCATGCTCACCGAGCAGCCCACACTGCTGAAGGCCGCGCGCGACATCATGGAGATGGGCCCGCGCACGGTGGTCGTCAAGCAGGGCGAGTACGGCGCCGCGCTGATCACCGAGGAGGGGTTCTTCTCGCTGCCGGCCTACCCGCTCGAGACCGTTCTCGACCCCACCGGCGCGGGCGACAGCTTCGCCGGCGGCTTCCTCGGCTACGTGGCCGCGCAGGGGTGCGCCTTCGACGACGCCACCCTGCGCCGCGCGATGACCTACGGCTCGGTGCTCGCCTCCCACAACGTGGAGGAGTTCGGCACCGAGCGCATCCAGCGCCTCACCCGCGACGAGATCGACGAGCGCTACGCCGAGTTCAAGCGGATGACGTCGTTCGAAGAAGTCGTGGCCTAAACCTCTGATTTGCAGCCGGGTCAGTGCGCTGACCCGCGTTCGACAACCCCTCGACCTGCCCTGCATGTCCGCGTTCCAGCGGGCAGGGAGCAGGCAACGCAACGAGGGGGACCGGCATGTCGAGCAGGGGATCTTGGAGCGCGATCGCGCTTGCGGCGGCCACAGGCACGCTGCTGTTCGCGGGAGGCGCGATCGCCGACCGCGGCGGAGTGCCGACCGGGGGTCGCGAGGACCGACCGCAGCCGCAGGGCCCACCGGCCGAGCGGCCACAGGGACCGCCTGCGGAACAGCAGCAGCCGCAGGAGAAGGCCACGCCGCCGGGTCAGGAGAAGCGGCCGGACACCGCGCCCACGCCGCCCGGCCAGGAGCGGCGTTCCGCGCCGCGCCCGCGGCGGCCGGAGCCGGAGGCGCGCCCGCAGGCCGCGCCGCGCTCGAACGCCGCACCGCAGTCGCGCGCGCGGCCGCGGCAGAGCCAGTCGCCCAACGGGCCCCCCGGCACGGAGGGAAACCCGGGCGGCGGCCAGGACAAGACGACGATCTGCCACGCCACCGGCTCGGACACCAACCCCTACGTGGAGATCACGATCGCCAACCCGGCTCTGCCCGCGCACCGGCGCCACGGTGACATCGTCCCGGCGCCCGCGGGAGGCTGCCCCGGCGGCGCCGACCGCTCGCGCGAGCGGATCGACATCTGCCACGCGACGGGGTCCGACACCAACCCGTACGTGCTGCTCGAGGACATGCCGCTCCCCTCGCTGAACGGCCACGGCGGGCACGAGGGGGACATCATCCCTGCCCCGGCCGATGGCATCTGCCCGACCGTGGAGCAGCCCGCGGGCACGCTCACGGAGGAGATCCCGCCGAGCGCATTCGCGCCGCGCAGCGTCGACGATCCGCCGCCGGGCGCGCTCGGCGCGCCGGGCGCCACGCCCGTCGGCACCCCCGAGCTCCGCTCGGCCCCGGGCAGCGGCGGCGACGTCGCCGTGCCGGTGAGCGGGGTGCTCGGGACGACAGCCGAGGCACCCGCGCAGGGATCGCTGCCGGCGGGCGCCACCGGGAACGGGAGCGGGAGCGACCCGGCCGCCCCGGGCGGGAACCTCCCGTTCACCGGCCTGCAGCTGCTGGTGCTGCTGGCGCTCGGCGTGACCGCGCTGAGCGCCGGCGTGGCGATCCGGCGCGGTGGTGCGGTGCATCCCGCCTGACGTTTACGCCCCGGGAGGGCGTGGGTAGGGCTGGGGTTCGATGCGCGCTGCGATCCGACTCGCCGCGGCCCTGTGCGCAGGCGCCGCCATGCTCCTGCCCGCCCTCCCGGCGTGGGCGGACCGCCCCGATCACGCGGGCCCGCCGGAGGAGCGCGAGCAGGACCGCGACCGTGACCGCGACCGGGATCCAGAGCGTGATCGCGAGGACGACGAAGACGCCTTCGTCCCTGCCCCGCCGCCTCCGCCGCCTCCGGCCGAGCCGCGCGAGCGCGGTCGGGAGCGGGAGCCGGAGCCGCGGTCCAGGCGCGAGCCGCGGCAGCGCGAGCGTCCCCGGGCGCCGCGTGGCGCGGCTCCCGAGCCGGCTCCGCGGACCGAGACCGAGACACCTGCGGGACCCGCGCAGGCGCCCGAGCCGCCGGGGACCGGGAGCGGGCCGGACGACCGTGCCGAACAGGACCCGGCCGACTGTCCCGACGCCGCCGGCGCGGAACGTGGGGACGAGCTTCGCTCCATGGAGGCGCTCTGCTCGGGCGCCGCGGCCGCGGACGAGGAGGGCGGGGCCGCACGCGCGAGCAGCTCCGGCAGCGGTCCGCCCACGGGCCCGATCGCGGCCTTCGCCGCGTTCGCCCTCCTGGCCGGCCTGGGGATGCGGGCGCTCGCGTCCCGGACGCGCTGACCTACGGGTCGCGCGTGACGTGCGGGTAGGCCAGCCGCTCCCCGCGGAACTCGAACGGCTCCTGCACGCGGCAGGGCGGCGCGGGCTGGCTGGCGGCGTTGTGCTGGTTGAGGCAGTCGAATGACTCCAGCCCCTGCGCGAGCTTTTCGAGCGCGCGCGGCGCGAGATACGGGTTGTGGCGGTTCGAGCCGAAGCGCTCGCCGGCCACCGCGAGCCCCTCGAGCGTGAACGGGACGAGCGCGCGCAGGTAATGGACGGGCTCGTCGCCCGGGCCGGTGCGCTCACTGCCCTGGGTGGCGGCCGCCAGGCCCGCGAAGGCGGCGGCCACCTCCGGCTCGAACATCCCGAGGTAGTCGAGGATCGGGACGACGTCGGCGAGGGTGGGGTCGATGATGCGGAAGAGCGGGTGCGCCGCGTCCACCACGCTCGTGGTGTCCGGCAGCGCCCGGCGCGACACCGACGTGACGCGGTCGACGTCGAGCAGCAGCCGGCGCAGCTCCGGGGCGAGCTCGGCGGCGTCGGTGAGCGCCGGCCCGAGGGCCCGCCCCGCGGGGCGCAGCTCGCGCACGAGCGGCCCGGCGTCGCCCGACACGTCCTCGATCCGGCTCAGCGTGGGCCGCAGCTCGCGCAGCGTGGTGGGCAGGATTCGCAGCGTCTCCTCGAGCTCGCGGTCGCGGCTCGCGATGGTGCGCAGCAGCGTGTCGGTGGAGGCGACGAGGGAGGAGAGCTGCCCCTGGCGGCTACCGAGGGCGTCGAACACGACGCCGGTGTCGTGGACGAGCCGCCGCACGGCCGCCCGCTGGCCGTCGAGGATCTCGAGCGCGCTGCCCGTGTCCTCGGCGAACGGCGCGAGGTTGCCGAGCGCGGCGTTGAAGTCCTCGGCGCGGCCGTCGAACGCCGCCGCCGTGCCCCGCAGGAAGCGCTGCAGCGCCTTGCGCGTGCGCGGGTCGAAGGCGCTGAGCACCTCGTCCAGCTCCACCGTGGGGCGCACCTGCCCGTCCGGCAGCCGGCCGCCGTCCTCGAGCATCCCCGAGCGCGGGCTTCCCGGCGTGATCTCCACGTAGGTCTCGCCGAGCAGCGTCTTCAGCCGCAGCATCGTGCGCGTGTCCTCGGGGATGGGGGCGTACTCGTCCTCGATCTCGATCGTGGCGAGCGTGCGGTCGCCGTCCAACTCCGAGCTCACGACGCGGCCCACGTTGACGCCCGAGATGCGCACGTCGGCGTTGTCGGCGAGCTGGGTGGCCTCGTCGAAGCGGGCCTCCACCCGGTAGCCCTGCGGCGCGAGCGGCACCGAGCCGCCGAACGTCGTCCACAGGTAGAGCAGGAGCCCGAAGCAGGACAGCGCGAACGCCGCCATGATCGCCAGCCGGCTGACGGAGGGGGCCTGCTTCTGCATCAGCCGCCCTCCTCCGGGTCGGCCGGGCAGAAGGGGAGGTCGAGGAGGGGCGCGAGCGCCGGGGTACCCCCGAGGATCTGGCCGATCGACGAGCAGCCCACCATGACGAGGCCGCGCCAGGCCACGCCGTGAGCGTCCTCGACGGACAGCAGCGAGGCGGAGTTGTGGAAGAACCAGGAGGTCCAGAACAGGTAGCCCTCCTCCTTCCCCGGCGGGTTGTAGCCCAGCTCGTTGGCCACGTAGTTGCCCTCGACCGAGGCCTGGACGAGGTCGGGCGCGGCCTCGCCGAGATCGTCCACGGCGGGACGCAGGTCGCGCAGCAGCGGGACGGCCTCGCGCACGAGCGGGCGGAGGTCGTCACGCAAGATGGGGGTGGCCTCGCGCAGGAGGGGGCGCACGCCGGTGAGCGCGGGCTCGAGCTCGCGCGCCAGCGGCCCGAGCTCGGCGAGCGCGGGCGCTGCCTGACCGGCCAGCTCGCGCGTCTCGCGCAGGGCCGTGCGGGTGGCCGAGAGTGCGCCGGGCAGCCGCTGCACCGCCTCGGCCAGCTCGCTCTCGCGCCCGCCGATCGTGCCCAGCACGGTGGCGGACGCGTCCACGAGGCTCGCCAGCTCCTCGTCCTTGGAGGCGGCGGCGCGAGAGAGCCGGCCGAGGTTGCTCACGAGGCGCGCGAGCTCCTCGCGCCGCGCGGCGACCGCCTCGGTGATCTGCTCCGTGCGCTCGAGCGCGGGCTGCGACGCCTCGAACACCTGGCGCAGGAGCTCGCCCTGGTCACGCAGCCCCTCGCCGCCGGCGTCGGCCACGATCGCCAGGTAGCGTCGCGCGTCGGCGTCGAGCGCGGCCAGCACCTCGTCCGGATTCACGTTGGGCAGGGTGCCGGCGGCCGGCAGGCGGTCGCCGTCCTCCACCCGCGGCGCGTCCGCGGTGCCCGGGTCGAGCTGGAGCGACATGTCGTTGAGGCCGGTCTTGGGCCGCAGCAGGATCGTGGCGTTGCGATACACGGGGCCGACGTCGTCGGGCACCAGCTCCATCGTCACGATCGCGCGGCCGTCCTCCAGCCGGACCTCGGCCACCTCGCCCACCTGCACGCCGGAGATCGTCACCGTCTGCCCCTGCCCGGGAGTGACCGACTGCGCGGTGTCGAAGCTCGCCTCCACCCGCACGAAGTCCTCCCAGGGCCACTTCAGCCGCTGGTGGTCGAGGATGTACGCGGCCACGACGCTGGCGAGCGCGATGAAGCCCACGATGGCCACGAGCTCGCGGATGTAGCGGCGCACGCGCGGGCTCACTCGCCACCCTCCGGAAGGTCCGACACGGGGATCTGCAGGGGCGCGGGGCCGGTCTCGGCCTCGAGGTCGGGCGGGTCCTGCGAGACGCACGGCACGTCCGGGCGGAACGGCGGCTGGGCACCCGGGAAGCGCGGGCGGGAGCCGAGCAGCGGCGTGTCGGTGAGGCCGAAGATCAGCTCGTTGGTGCCCGGCAGCCTGCCGGTGGTGATGGTCTGTTCGCCCAGACCCGCGTGGTAGCGCACCGCGGGACCGTTGCCGTCGAAGTTCTGCGACGCGCTCGCGAGCCCCACAAGCGAGTAGAGCAGCTCGCGGTAGACGGGCTCGTCCGTGGTGTGCGGCGGGTCGTCCACCGGCTGCTTGAGCGTCGGCAGCGCGTTGCGCCGCAAGCACTCCGTGATGGGCGTGACGCGCTCGAACAGGTCGGTGAGGTCGGGCACCAGGGCCGCGAGCGAGCGCAGCGCCGGGTCGAGCTCCGAGCGCAGCGCCGGCAGCTCGCCGGCGCGCAGCAGGCCGGCGACCTGGTCGAGCAGGGGCACCGCCAGGCGCAGCGTGGCCGGTGCCTCCTGGATGCCCGGCCGCACGTCCGCCACGAAGCGGCGGGCGGGCGGCACGAGCTCGTTGACCGCGGCGAGCGTCGGGCCCGCCACCTCGAGCACGCCGTCGAGCTCGTCCACCGCACGCGCGAGGTCACCCTGCCCGGCTGCGAGGCCGCGCACGGTGCGGTTGAGGCCCGTGACCAGCTCGGCGAGGCGCTCGTCGTCGCGCGACAGCGCGGCGGCCGCCCGGCCGCCGTCCTCCACGAGCCTCGGAAGGTCGCCCGCTTCGAGCCCGCGCGCGCCCTCGGCCACCTGCGCGACGCCGGAGAACGCGCCGGCCGAGTGCTCGGCGCCGCCCGCGATGGCCTCGGCGCCGCCGTCCTCGAGCGCCGCGCGGTACTGCTCCACCAGCTCCTTCAGGTTCTCGCGGGTGCCGGTCTCGAGGCTGGAGAGGATCTGGTCGAGCTGGACCGGGATGGCGGTCTGGGCGAGCGGGATCGTGCCGCCCTTCTCCAGCTCCGGTCCGCCCGGGGTGCCGGGCTCCAGGTCCACGAAGAAGTTGCCCTCCAGGAAGATGCGCGGCCGGATCTTGACCTCGGCGTCGCGGTGGAGCGGCAGGCCCTTGTCGTCGATCTCCATCGTCACGACCGCCGTGCCGCCGGGCCCGCGCTCGACGCCCGTGACCTCGCCCACTTCGACGCCCGCGATCCGTACCGGCGAGCGCGAGCCGACCTCGTTCGCGCTGGCGAACACCGCGCGGAACTCCGTACCGCCCGTGAACGGCACGTCGATGAACGCGAGGTAGAACGCGAGCACGGCCGCTCCGACGGTGAGCAGGCCCGCGACGGCGTTGGGCAGGCGCGGTCGCCTCATGGCTGGGGCACCCCCGGCGGCGGGCCCGTGGGCAGGGTCGTGCGCCCCTGGTTGCCCTCGGGGTTGCCGATCTGCTGCCCCGGCTCATAGCCCTCGTTGCCCGCCTCGCACTCGCCGTCCTGGCCCGGGGCGGCGGTGTTGGGATAGGGGTTCACGTGCAGCGTGTCCGACGGCGTGGCCGAGGGCAGCATCTCCGGCAGGCCCAGCACCACGAGCGTGCGGAACCACGTGCCCGCGTTGTCGCCCTCGGAGATCGTGGAGCTCACGTTGCGCGTCCAGAGCCCGAGGTAGTTGCACTGGATCTGGAACGGCGCCAGGTACTCGATGGTGGGCGCGATGGAGTCCGCGGTGGCGATCAGGCGCTCGATCGCGGAGCGGGTGAGCGGGTCGGAGGAGAGCTCCTCCACCGAGTCGAGCGTGTCGTCGAGCCGGCCGGCGAGCGCGGTCGTGCGCCGCAGCACCGGGATGCCGGTCTCGAGCGCCCGGTGCAGCTCCGCGCCCGCGGTGTCGAGCACGCGCGTGCCCGGGCGGATGTCGCGGGCGAGCGCCGCGGCGTCGCGCAGCACCGGCTCCGCGGCCGCGAGCGCGGTGGTGGCCGCGGCCTGCGTGGCCGGCAGCTCGCCGAGCGTCTCGGCCAGGTGGTCGCGAGCGTTGGCGAAGGCCCCCGCGGTGCTGTCCGCGTTCTCCACCACCGGGCCCAGGCGGGCCGCCTCGGCGGCCAGCTCGCTCGCGAAGCGGTCGGCGCCGCGGATGAAGCCGCGCAGGGCGGTGCGCTCGTCGGAGAGGTTGCGCGCCACGCTCTCGAAGCGGCGCAACAGCGGCGGGGCTTCCTCGATCAGGGCGTTGACGTCGGCGCCGCGGCCGGCGAAGGCCAGGCCGGCGCCGTCGAGGGTGCCCTGGAAGGCCCGGCGCGTGGCGTCGTCGAAGGCGTTGATCACGTCGTCGAGCTCGACGACCGGTGATGACTGCTCGAGCGCGAGCTCACCCCCGGTCGGAACGGCCGTTCCCTCGGTGCCGGGCGTGATCTCGAGGTATTTCAGCCCCAGCGTGGAGCGCGGGCGCACCTGCACGCGACTGTCGTCGGCGATGGGCTCGACCTGCTGCTCGAGCTTGAGCGACAGCTCGGCCACCGGCAGGCCGTTCTCGTCCCCCACCGGCTCGATCTGCGACACCACCCCCACCCGCTTGCCGCCGATCCGCACCTCGTTGCCGGGGATCAGGTTGGCGGCATCGGGCACCGTCACCGTCACGTCGTAGGTGGGCACGAACGGCAGGCCGGTGTTGGCGTTGTAGGAGAGGAAGACCCCGACGACCCCCACGAGCACGGTGACCGCTCCGACCAGGATCGGGCTGGCGAAGAGGGATGTGGGCGCGCGCCGGCTCATGGTTCGAGGAGGAAGCCGAGAAGCCGGGCCTGCGTGTCGCTCATGCGCGAGCGCGCCTCCCGCTGCGAGATCGAATGCTGCGCGCCCCGCTCGCGGCCGGGCTCGAAGTGCGCGTCGCAACCCTCCACCGGCTCCGCGGCGTGGCCCTGGCAGGTGGAGGCGACCTGGTAGCTCGGCAGGACGTGCGAGACCTGGTCGAAGCGCGAGATCGCGGAGGCGGCGTAGAACGGGAAGGTCTGGAGCCCCTCGACCGTGCCGGTCTCGCGCAGGTTGACCAGCAGCTGCGTGGTGATGTCCACGAGCGGGGTGAGCTTCTCGGCGAGCGGGCGCAGGCGGTTCGCAACCGGCGTGGCGGCCCGCACCGCACGGCGGCCCGTCCGGGACGTGTCCGCGAGCGCCGCCAGCGCCGGGCGAGCGGCGTCGGCCAGCGGGTCGAAGTCGCCCACCAGGTCGTGCGCGGCCGGGGCGGCCGCGCGCAGGTCGCGCACCACCGGCGTGCCGTCGCGCGCCAGACGGGCGAGGCTCGTGGCCGCGGGCTCGAGCTCCTCGAGCATCCGCGGCAGCGTGCGAACGGCCTCGTCGAGGTGGTCGCGCCGCCCGGCCGCCGCGGTGGCCGCGCTGTCGGCGCGCTCGATGAAGCTGGCCGTCTCTCGCTCCTTGGCCGCGAGCTCGGCCAGCACGGCGTCGGAGCGGTCCACGAGCCGTGCCAGCGTGCGCCGGTCGCCGTTGAGCAGCTCGAGCAGCTCGTTGGCCTCCTCGAGCGCCGGGTTGGCGCGGCGGATGGCCTCGCTCAGCTCACGCGGGCGCCCGGCGAGGCCGGTGCCGAGCTCGTTCACGACGAGCGCCAGCCGCTCGCTGTAGGGGCGCCGCAGCGCGGCGAACACGAGGTCGAGGTCCACCGGCGAGCTGGTCTGGTCGAGCCCGACGACGGGGGTCCCCCCGGCGTCGGCGCGCAGCGGCCGCGCGTCCGGGGTGCCCGGCTCGCACTGGATGTACTTCTCGCCGATCAGGCTCTGCGGCTTGATCGTGCAGGAGGCGTCCGAGCGGAACGGGGCGAAGCCCGTCTCGATCTCCATCTCGATGCGCGCGTGGCGCTCGTCGGTGAGCTCGATGTCGGTGACGCTGCCCACGCGCGCCCCGGCGACCTTGACGTCCTGGCCGGGGATCAGGTGCGCGGCGTTGTCGAAGATCGCCGCCACGCGGTAGGTCTCGCCGCTGCCGCTGCCGCCGGCGCCGCTGACCACGAGGCCGGCCGCCGCCGCGACGGCGATCCCGAGAGTCGAGAGCAGGCGCCTCATCGGGGGTCGTCCTCGCGGTCGCAGACGTCGTCCTGCCCGTCGGTGAACGGGTTGGAGCCGTCGGGCGCGGGCTGCGTGGCGGCGCCGGGGCAACGCTTGGTGACGCCCTTGCGGTAGCCGAACAGGCCCTGCGGCCCATCGGGGATGGGGATGAGGGTGCCCTCGTTGTTGAGCGTGTAGGGCGTGCCCTGGAACGAGATGCGGGCGTAGTGGCCGTTGGCGTCGTAGTAGCCGCCGGTGGCGCCGCCGAAGCCGTTGAGCAGGCCGCCCACGACGTCGGGCGTGTACGGCCGCGCCTCCTGCAGGATCGGCAGCGCGTCCTCCACCGTCTGGACCGTGGAGGAGAAGGCGGGCACGGCCACGTCCTCGAGGTCGCTGAGGCGGCGCAGCACGCCGAGCAGGTCGTCGGAGCGGCCGGGCCGGTCGATCGTGGCCTGCAGGGCGCGGGTCTCGGGCAGCGCGTCACGGGCTATCGGCTGGAGGCGGGTGAGCACGCGCGAGAGGTCGGGCGCGGCCGGACGTGCCTCGTTGATCACGGGCTGCAGGTCGTCGAGCAGCGCGCGCACGTTCACGAGCGTCGTGTTGGTGCGCCGCAGCGTGGGCGGGAGCCGGCGCAGCGACGCGTCGAGCGCCTCGCTCTCGCTCGCCAGCTCACCGGTGGCGGCGAGCGCGTTGCTGACGAGCTGGTCGAGGTCCTCTGGCCGCGACGCCACGGCGGAGACCACGTCGGCCGACTCGACCACGAGGCGCTCGAGCGCCCGCTGGTCCTCCGTGAGCTCGCGCGCCGTGGCGGCCGATTGGGACAGGGCCGGGTTGAGGTACTCGAGGCCGGCGTTGATGTCCTCTGCCGCGCCGTCGTCGAAGACGTGGGCCGACGCCCGCGTGGCGGCGCGGAGATCGGCCTGGGTGGAGGGGTCCAGCGTGTTGAGGACCTGGTCGAGGTCCACGATCCCGCGAGCGTCCTCGGCCGGGATGGCGCCGCCGTCCTCGATCTCGGGGGCGTCGTTGGGGCCGAGCTCGAGCGCGACGTACTTGTTCGCGATGCCCGACAGCGAGCTCGCGCGCACGGTCGCGACCGTGCCGCGGGGCAGCGGCGTGAGCTCGTCGTCGGAGATCGAGAGCTCGATGCGCGCGCGCGCGTCGTCGGTCAGCTCGATGTCCTCGACGAGCCCGACCGGCACGCCGCCGACCTTCACCTCGTTGCCGTTCACGAGCTGGCCGGCGTTGGGCAGCTCGATGTTCACGCGGTAGCCGCCACCGCCGCCGAACATGAGCAGCGCGACCACCGCCACGGCGAGGATCAGCGACGCGGTTGTCAGACCGCGGACGAAATTGCGGCTCCCTCTCCCCCCTCCTCCCAGCTGGTCCTCCTCCCTTGAAGGAGATTCAAGCTATACGGACACGGTCGCGCCCCGCAAGGAGGAACCGTCGCCGGCGGGGGCGCCCAACGGCCCGCATGACGGTGCGCCAGTACGGGTAGGATCGCGCTGATGGGCTGGGTCTACCTGTACATGTTCGTGATCTTGAAGATCCCGGTCGTCGCGGCCATCTGGCTGCTGTGGTGGGCCGCCAAGGAGCCGGAGCAGTCACCCGACACCGAAGCCGGAGGCGGCGGCTCCGACCGCGACCATCCGCGCGACCCGCGCCACCCGCGCCCGCCGCGCCGCGGCCCCCACGCCGCGCCGCCTCCGCGGTCGCCGGAGCGGGTGCGCGTGCACGCCGCCCCGCCGGACCGGGTGCACGCCGGGTGACGCCCCCGATCGACGACGGCCACGCCGTGCATTACACGGCGGTGGAGCGCGGCACGACCGTGTACAGCTCCGACGAGGTCGAGGTGGGCACCGTCGAGCAGGTCCTCGACAACTACCGCGAGCACATCTTCGACGGCATCGTGCTGCTCACGACCGCGGGCGACCGCCGCTTCGTGGACGCGCCCGAGGTGGCCCGCACGGCCGAGCGCGCGGTCACGCTCACGATCGTCGCGGCCGAGGTGGAGGGGCTGCCGCCGCCCGAGCAGGGACCGCCGGTGTTCGGGCCGAAGCGCGGCGGGGGCAAGCTGTCGCGCTTCCTGGGCGGCGGCGGCTGGAAGAAGCGCTAGGCGCCCCTCCAGGGGTCAGGTCTTGCAATCCAGCATCGCTCACGGCCCCTCGGGGCCGGATGCTGGATTGCAAGACCTGACCCCATCCTCCGCGGGCGAGCGCGACCAGCGCGGCGCCCGTGGCGAGCGTCGCGGCCGCGCCCATCAGCCAGGCGGCGCGGGTCCCGCCGTGCGCGGCCGCCCAGCCCGCCAGCGGCCCGCCGATCGGCGTGGAGCCGAGGAACACGACGCTGTAGAGCGCCATCACCCGTCCGCGCATCCCGGGCGCGACCGCGAGCTGCAGCAGCGAGTTGACCGTGGCGGCGAAGGCGGTGGAGACGGCGCCCAGCGGGACGAGCACGGCGATCGCGACAGGCACGCTGGGCGCCAGCGCCACCCCGCCCATCAGCACACCGAAGGCCACGGTGAGCCCCGCGAGCCGGCCCAGCCCGGGGTCGCGGCGCCACGAGCTTGCGAGCGCCCCGGCCACCGCGCCCGCGCCCATCGCCGCGCCGAGGGCGCCGTACACCGACGCCCCGGCGTCGAAGTCGACCTCCGCCATCAGCGGCAGCAGCACCCGGAAGTTGAAGGCCAGCGTGCCGACGACCGCCATCGCGAGCAGCGGCACGAGCAGCTCCGGGGTGCCGCGCACGTAGCGCAGGCCCGAGCGCAGCTGTCCGCGCGCCCGCGCGACGGGCTGGGCCTCGTGCAGCGCCGCGGCGTCCATCCCCCTCAGTGCCCACACGACCGCCGCGAACGAGACCGTGTTCAGGGCGAAGCAGGGCGCCACGCCCGCCAGGGCGATGATCACGCCGCCGACGGCCGGGCCGGCCAGGCGCGCGCACGAGACGAGCGCCGCGTTGAGCGAGACCGCGCCGGCCACCTGCGCCGGCCCGACCATCTCCATGACGAAGGACTGGCGGACCGGGTGGTCGACCGCGTGGCCGAAGCCGCGCACCAGCACGAGCGCGTAGACCATCCAGAGCTCCACGGACCCCGTGGCGGTGAGCGCGAACAGCGACAGTGCCGGCACGGCCATGCCGAGCTGGCAGGCGATGAGGATGCGCCGCTTTGACAGACGGTCGGCCAGGATCCCCGCCCACGGGCCCACGAGCAGCATGGGCGCGAACTGGAGCGCGCTGACGAGGCCGAGCGACACCGCGCTGCCTGTGAGCTGGAGCACGAGCCACAGCTCCGCCACGGTCTGGATCCAAGTCCCGGTGAGGGAGACGAGCTGCCCGTTGAAGAAGCGGCGGTAGTTCGCTACCCGGAGCGGCGCGAAGGCGCGCGTCACGCGTCCTCGTCCAGCAGCCGCTCGAGCACGTCGGCGGCGCGCTCCAGCGCCGCGCGGTCCGCGGTGTCGAGCCGCTCCAGGCGGCGCGCCAGATAGGCGGTCTTGCGCGTGCGCAGCGCCTTGAGCACCCGCCGGCCCTCGCCGCTGACGGCCAGGCGCGCCACGCGCGCGTCGTGCTCGTCGGAGCTGCGCTCGATCAGCCCGGCGTCGGCGAGCCGCGCCGCCAGGCGTGTGACGGTGGGGCGCTGCACGCGCTCGGCCTCGGCCAGCTCGGACGGCGTGAGCGGGCCCAGGCGCTCGATGGTGGAGAGGGCTGCGACGAGCGAGGGAGAGAGCGCGGGGTCGCCCTGCTGGCGCAGCCGCCGCGCCATGCGCGTGATGGCCAGCCGCAGGCGGGAGGCGAGCTCAGGATCGTTCACCGTGCTAATTAGCAACGCTAATCACCATAGCAGGGTCGCATTCGCCAGAATGCGGGTAGGGAACTCCGACAGAGGAGACTGCAATGGCCGAGGAGCGACAGGAGAGCGAGCAGGGTGGCGTAGCCACAGCCGGTGAGACGCTGTCCGTCACGGACAACCGCACCGGCGAGAGCTACGACCTCGAGATCACCAACGGCACCGTCAAGGCGATGGACCTGCGCCAGATCAAGGTCTCCGACGACGACTTCGGGCTGATGGCGTTCGACCCGGCCTACACGAACACGGCGTCGTGCCGCAGCGAGATCACCTTCATCGACGGCGAGGCCGGCATCCTCCAGCACCGCGGCTACACGATCGAGGATCTCTGCGAGCACGCCACCTACCTCGAGGTCGCCTATCTGCTCATCCACGGCAACCTGCCCACGGAGGACCAGCTCGGCGAGTGGATGCACGAGATCACGATCCACACCTATGTCCACGAGAACCTCAAGCAGTTCATGCAGGGCTTCCGCTACGACGCCCACCCGATGGGAATGCTGCTGGGCTGCATGGGCGCCCTCTCCACCTTCTACCCGGACGCCAAGCGGCTGGACGACGGGGAGGAGCGGCGCATGGCGGCGGTCCGGTTGATCGCCAAGCTCCCCACGCTCGCCGCCTTCGCCTACCGGCACAACCTCGGCCTGCCCTACATCTATCCGGACAACGACCTGAGCTACCCGGGCAACTTCCTCTCGATGCTCTACAAGATGACCGAGGTCAAGTACGAGCCCGACCCGCGGCTCGAGCGCGCCCTCGACGTCCTCTGGATCCTCCACGCCGACCACGAGCAGAACTGCTCCACGAGCGCGGTGCGGTCGGTCGGCTCCTCCGACGTGGATCCCTATTCGGCGGTGGCCGCGGGGGTGGCGGCGCTGTACGGGCCGCTGCACGGCGGCGCCAACGAGGCGGTGCTGCGGATGCTCGACCGGATCGGCACGAAGGAGAACATCCCGGACTTCCTCCAGGGCGTGAAGGACCGCAAGGAGAAGCTCATGGGCTTCGGTCACCGGGTCTACAAGAACTACGACCCGCGCGCCCGCATCATCAAGAAGAACGTCGAGGAGGTCTTCGAGGTCACCGGGCTGAACCCCAAGCTCGAGATCGCCGTCGAGCTCGAGAAGCACGCCCTCGACGACGACTTCTTCGTGGACCGCAAGCTCTACCCGAACGTGGACTTCTACTCGGGCCTCATCTACGAGGCGCTGCAGATCCCCACCGCGATGTTCACGGTGATGTTCGCCATCCCGCGCACGTCGGGCTGGATCGCCCAGTGGCTCGAGATGCGGCGCGACGACGAGACCAAGATCGCCCGGCCGCGGCAGATGTACGTGGGCGAGCGCGACCGCGACTGGTCGCCGCTCGAAGGCCGCTCCTAGCCGCCGCCCTCGCCCGGATCGACCTCCACGACCACGTCGCCGTTGGGGTGCGCCACCCAGACGGACTGCTCGCCCACGATCACGCCGCCGGGTGAGCGCTCGACCTCGATCGGCTCGCCCACCGGCTCGCGCTCCGACAGCGAGAAGCGGCGCAGCTCGTTGGCGATCGGGAACGTGATCCAGAGGCTGTCCTCGCCGATGTCGAAGAAGCTGGCGCCGCTGGGGAACTGCACCGGCTCGCCCACGACGCCCGACGCGACGTCGATCTCCCGCAGCTCGCGGTTGCGGGCCGCCACGTACAGGCGCCCCTCCACGAAGCCGACCCCGCCGAGGTCGTCCACGCCCACCTCCAGCGGGCGCCCCACGACCTCCTGAGTGGTAGGGGAGATGAAGACGATCTCGCCGTTCTCGCGGGCCACGAACACGAAGTCGGTGCCCACCGCGAGGCCGCTGGCGCCCGCACCGACGTCGATCGGCTCGGACACCTCGTCGGAGGCGGCGTCGATGCGAAGGACGCGCTCGTTCTCGGAGTCGAGGATCCAGGCGGCTCCTGCACCCGCCTCCAGCAGGACGGCGTCGCCGAGCGGCGGGATGGTGATGTCGCGCGTCTCGTTGGTCTCGGGGTCGATCCGCGTGATCGTCTCCGAGAAGGTGTAGGCCCACACCCCGTCGTCGCTGGCCGCGATGGCCGACGGCGCGGAGCCCTCGATCGTGATCGGCGTGACGCCGCCCGACGCCTCATCGAGCTTGCTCACCGAGCTGTCGGACAGGTTGGCGATCCAGATCGTGCCATCGAGCGAGGTGGCCATGTCGAACGGCTGGTCGCCCACGTCGATCGGGCTGCCCACGACGTCGCCGGCCGGGTTGCCGGGATCGGCCTCGTCGCCGCCGCCGAGCACGAACACGCCGAGGATCACGGCGAGCACCGCCACGAGCCCCACCCCGCCGAGCACGAACGGGAGCGGCGAGCGCTTCGCCGGCTGCGCGACTCCCGGGTAGGGCGACGGCGGCGGCGTGACCGCGGGGAAGCCGCTGGGCGGCGTGTCCCCCAGGCCCGGGCCGGCAGGCGCGGTGGCCCCGGCGGGCACGGCCTGCGTGGCGCCGGCGGATGCCACCGCGGTGGCTCCCGAGCCCGGCTGGCCCGCGGCGGCGCCCACGGCCACGCTGCGCTCGGGCTCGGCCACGTTCTGCCCTCCGGCCGCGGCGAGCGCCGCGCGGCCGAGGTCGCCGGCGGAGGGATAACGCTGCTCCGGCTCCTTGGCCATCGCCCGGCCGACGACCTCCTCGAAGTCGCGCGGCACTCCCGGAGCCGTCTCGGCGAGCGACGGCGGCGGCTCCCCCATGTGGGCCCAGATCTTGGCCGGCTCGCTGTCGCGCGGGTATGGGACCTGACCGCTGAGCGCCTGGTAGAGCACGCAGCCGAGCGCGTACACGTCCGAGCGCGCGTCGACCGGCTTGCCCTGCAGCTGCTCCGGCGCGATGTAGTCGAGCGTTCCCACGAACATCCCGGTGCCGGTGAGCCCGCTCTGGGATGAGGCCTTCTTGGTGAGCCCGAAGTCGGTGAGGTAGGCGCGGGCCTGGCCGTCGGAGCCCTCGATCACCACGTTCCCCGGCTTGATGTCACGGTGCACCAGGCCGCGGGCATGGGCGGCGTCGAGCGCGTCGCCCACCTGGGACACGAGCCCGGCGGCCTCGGCGGGGGGCAGGCCGCCCCTGGAGACGATCAGGTCCTTGAGGTCGGTGCCCTCGACGAGATACATCGTGATGTAGAGGAGCCCGTCCTCCTCCCCGGCGTGGTAGATGGGGATGACGTTGGGGTGGTTGATGGACGCCGCGGTCTTGGACTCGCGCTTGAAGCGCTCGCGGAAACCGGAGTCCTCGGCGTACTGGGGCGTGATGACCTTGAGCGCCACCCGGCGGTCGAGCGCGAGGTGGGTGGCCACGTACACCACGCCCATGCCGCCGCGCCCCGCGACGCCCTCGATGCGGTGGCCGGCGAACTCCGAGCCAGTTGCGAGCTCCGACATTGCCCCGTTTATAGCGGTTGTCCCCGTCGACCGGGGTAGTCTTCGTCCCATGGCGCTCGACCCCCTCGTCGACGGCCACGGCCGCCAGATCGGCGATCTGCGCGTGTCGGTCACCGACCGCTGCAACTTCCGCTGCCAGTACTGCATGCCCGCCGACGGGCTGCCGTGGCTCGAGCGCGCCGAGGTGCTGAGCTTCGAGGAGATCGAGCGCCTCGTGACCCTGCTCGCCGCCATGGGCGTGGCCGACGTGCGCCTCACGGGCGGCGAGCCGCTGGTGCGCCGGCACTTCCCGCGGCTCGTGGCCATGCTCGCGCGCGTGCCCGGCGTCCACGACCTGTCGCTCACCACCAACGGCTACCTGCTCGAGCGCGACGCGGACGCCCTCGTGGAAGCCGGCATCGGCCGCGTGAACGTCTCGCTCGACTCGCTCCAGCGCGACCGCTTCTTCGAGATCACCCGCCGCGACGCCCTCCCGCAGGTGCTGCGCGGCTTGGAGGCGCTCGGGCGCCACCCCGAGGTGCAGCCCGTCAAGGTCAACGCCATCGCCATGCGCGGGTTCAGCGAGCACGAGGCGCTGCGCTTCGCCGAGTTCGCGCGCTCCACCGCCTACCAGGTGCGCTTCATCGAGTTCATGCCGCTCGACGCCGACCACAGATGGACGCCGGACTCCGTGCTCACGGGCGAGGAGCTGCGGCAGATGATCGACGCGGTCCATCCGCTCGAGGAGCGCCCGCGCCAGCCCTCGGCCACCGCGCGCGTGTTCCGCTTCCGCGACGGCCAGGGCGAGATCGGCTTCATCAACCCGGTGTCCGAGCCGTTCTGTGCGGACTGCAACCGCGTGCGCCTGACGGCCGACGGCAAGCTGCGCACCTGCCTCTTCTCGCTGCACGAGACCGACCTGCGAGGCCCCCTGCGCGACGGCGCGGGCGACGCGGAGCTCGAGCGGGTCATCCGGGACGCCGTCTGGCGCAAGGAGCTCAAGCACCACGTGGGCGAGGAGGGCTTCCGCCAGCCCCCGCGCACCATGAGCGCCATCGGGGGGTGAGCACCCTAAAGGGCACGGGCGTCAAGGTCCTCGTACGCCGCGGCCCGAAGGTCGAGCGCCGGCGCTTCGACGATCTCGGGGCGGCGCTCGCGTTCGTGGAGGGGCGCGGGCGGGAGCTCGAGGAGGGAGTGGACACCAAAGCGGTCTCGCTCCCGCTCGGGCGCTCATTCGAGCCCGTGCAGCGGGTCGTGGCTCGCATCGAGGTGGGCGGCGGCGGGGTGGACATCCGCGGCGACGGCTCCTGCGAGGCCTGGACCGGCCGCTTCCGCCGGCGGCTCGTGGAACAACGCGACGGCGAATCCCCCTACGACGCGCTGCGGCGGGCCCTGACGTGATCTCGCGCGTGAAGCTGCCGCGCGGCTCCAACCACCGGGTGTTCGTCAACGGCGTCCCCCAGGTCGAGGGGCGCGACTACTTCATCCGTGGCGGCGAGCTGCAGTTCGAGCGCGAGCTGAAGAAGGAGGGCAGGCTCGGATTCTGGCGCTGGACAGCGATGTTCCTGGCGCTGTTCGGCACATACCGCCAGAACGACTCGGTGGACGTGCAGTACGAGGCAGACGGTGAAACCAGGCTTGCGATCGGGCTCGACATCCTGGCGCCCCCGGTACCCTCAGCCGATGCGCATCGACCAGATCCTCGCCGATAGGCGCCCGGTCTTCTCGTTCGAGTTCTTCCCGCCGAAGACCGACGAGGGCATGGACAACCTGCGAGCCGCGCTGGCCGAGCTCAAGAAGGACGGGCCGGACTTCGTGTCGGTCACGTACGGCGCCCTGGGCACCACCCGCGGGCGCACCGTGGAGATCACGCGCCACATCAAGCAGGACCTCGGCATCGAGGCCATGGCGCACATGACGTGCGTCGGAGCATCGAAGGAGGAGGTCTGCGGCGTGCTCGACCAGGTGCGCGACGCGGGCATCGAGAACGTCATGGCCCTGCGCGGCGACCCGCCCCAGGGCGAGACCGAGTGGAAGCCGCATCCCGGCGGGCTCATGTACTCCACCGAGCTCGCGCAACTCATCCGCGCGGACTACGACTTCGCCGTGGGCGCCGCGTCGTTCCCCGAAGTCCACCCCGACGCCCCCGACATGGCGCACGACCTTCGCTTCCTCAAGGAGAAGGTGGAGTCCGGGGTCAACTTCCTCATCACCCAGCTCTTCTTCGACAACGACCTCTACTTCGACTTCGTCGAGCAGGCGCGGGCGGCCGGGATCGACGTGCCGATCGTGCCGGGCATCATGCCGATCACGAACTTCGCCCAGATCAAGCGCATCACCGGGCTCTGCGGCGCCTCCATCCCCGAGCAGCTCGAGGGCGAGCTGGCGGCCCGGGCCGACGACCCGGAGGCGGTGGCTGAGCTGGGCGTGGCCTACGCCGCGCTGCAGTGCTCCGACCTCCTGGCCCGCGGCGCCCCGGGCATCCACTTCTACACGCTGAACAAGTCGCCGGCCACGCGCGCGATCCTCGCGGCGCTGCGGGCGGCGCACCCGTGGGACCGGGTGCCGGAGCCGGTCTAGTTCCACATCGATCGCGCTCATCGGGGTATCCGGGGAGCGGGTGCGCTACGTACACGGCACGTGTGGAGCCGTGTACCCTGACCGCATGGAGCGCTTGAACATCAGTCTCGACGACGAATCTGCCGCGAAGCTTGCTCGGCTCGCCGAACGGACCCACGTCCAACCCGGCACCGTCGCCCGCTCGCTCCTGTCCGCCGCGCTCGAAGAGGCCGACCCGGACGCCCGCAACGTGGCCGAGTTGCTGGACGGTATCCCGGGCGCCCACGAGCGGGCGCTGCTAGGCCGGTCGCAGGCCGAAGCCGGCGAGACCGTGGCGCTCGACGAGCTCTAGCAACACCATGGCCGCCGTCGAGCTGGCCCGTGCGGCAGTCGAAGACCTCGAGGCCCTCATCCGGAGCCACAGCCTTCCGCCTGACACCCGAGCTCGCGTGGCCCGCTCGTTACGCCCCTTGGAGCGATTCCCGCTCATGGGCCCGGCCCTCACCGGCCGGTGGGAGGGGCTTCGCTTCCTTCTCGGCCCGTGGCGCTGGCTGGTGCTGGTCTATGTGTACCTCGAGCGCGAGGACCGAGTCGTGGTCGTGACCATCCAAGACGCGAGGTCCGCGACATCCGTCACCGCCACCGGACGGTGAGCCTCCTGCGACAGTTCTCGCCCGCCCGCCCGTTCACATCTATGTGAGGCCCTCCCTCCTGGCCGCGCTTGCGGCCCTCGCCGTCTTCACGTTCGCGCCCGCCGCCCAGGCGGGTCCGCTCACCGACACCTGCCGTGGCGTGAACGAGGTCCTGCACGGCCCCTGCCGCGGCGGCGAGCAGGCGGTGTCCTTCGCGTCGGCGGTCACCGGGCTCTCGGCCGTGGATGTCACTCCGTTCGAGGGCTCCTGGGCGCATCGGGCGCTCGGGCTCCAGTACGACCTCGCCGGCGACGTGGGCCTGCGCGACGCCCCGTGGGTGGGCACCCACAACTCCTTCAACTCGGTGGCCGAGATGGGTCCCACCCTCTCCGACGTCGACTCCAACCAGCAGCTCACGCTCGTGGACCAGTTGCGGATCGGCGTGCGCAGCCTCGAGCTGGACGTGCACTGGTTCCCGGCGCTCGCCGAGCTCGGCGCCCGCGCTCCGGTGGTCTGCCATGCGCGCGGGGCCGACCAGGCGCACCTGGGCTGCTCGATCGAGAAGACGCTCGGCCCGGTGCTCCGCGAGATCCGCGGCTGGCTGAACGGCAACCCGGGCGACGTGCTGCTCCTCTACCTGGAGGACCACCTCGAGGGAGCGGCGGGCTACGGCGCCGGCGCGGCCGCGGTCGAGGCGCAGCTGGGCGAGCTCCTCTACCGGCCGCCGTCCAGCGGGGCCGCCTGCGACGAGCTGCCGCTGGACCTCACGCGCGACGCTGTGTCGGCCGCCGGCAAGCAGGTCGTGGTGGTCAGCGACTGCGGCGTGGGCGCCGTCTGGCGCGCCGTGGCCTTCGACTGGTCCTCGCACGTGGAGTCGCGCCCGCGCGGGTTCCAGGACTTCCCCGACTGCGGGCCGGACTTCGACCGCGAGACCTACGAGTCGCAGATCGTGCGCTACTTCGAGGACTCCACGGCGCTCACCGCCAGCCTCGCTCCGCTCGGCCAGTCCAGCGTGGACGACGGCATCACGCCCGCCACGGCGGCCCGGATGGCGCGCTGCGGCGTGGACCTCACCGGTCTGGACCAGCTGGTGCCGTCCGACGGCCGCCTGGAGGCGCTCGTGTGGAGCTGGGCGCCCGACGAGCCGGCCGCCGACGCCGGCGACTGCTCCGTGCAGGGCGCCAACGCACGCTGGGAGGCGCGCGACTGCGGCGAGCTGCACCCGGTGGCCTGCCGCGCCGCCGACGGCGCCTGGACCGTGGCCGGCCCGCCGGTGCAGGCCGACGACGCGGCCGCGAGCTGCACCGCCACCGGCGCCGAGCACGCGGTGCCCCGCACCGGGTTCGAGAACGAGCTGCTGCGAGTGGCCGCGGCCGGCGGCGAGGTCTGGCTCGGCCAGCGCCGCGACGGCGCCGGCTGGACGGCGCTCGACGAGCGCTGAGCTGCCGGCCGTCCGCCGCCCGGAACCGGCGAAGCATCCTGGGTTGGGGGTCATGTGGACCCCCAGGGCAGGACACTTGGCCCGAAAAGCGGCCGGCGGGCGGGTCCGCCGGACGAGTGGCGAGTCAGGCCAGCGCCCAGCGCTCCGGCGTGCCCTCGGCCTCGGGATCGAGCCTGCCGGCCTCGTCGCGCAGCTCGAGGTGGCGCAGGTAGCAGAGCGCCTGGGCCAGCCCCCAGCTCACCAGCATGTCGTTGAGCTCGGCGGTGCCGAGCACGGCCGGCACGAGCTGGTAGGCGGTGAGCGGCCCCGGCTCCAGCGCGCGCTTCACGCGGTCGATGCCCGCCAGCACCTCGCGCCGGTTGGCCGCTATGAGCGCCGGCACGTCGCGGAAGGGGCGGCCGTGGCCGGCCAGGCAGAGGCCCACCTTGAGCTCGGAGACGACGTCGAGGCTGAGCAGGAACTCGCCCGCGGGATCCGGGGTGTAGCCGTAGTCGTAGTAGAGGGAGACGCGGCCGATGAGGTGGTCTCCGGAGAGCAGGAGCTTGCGCTCGGGCTGGTGGAGCACCACGTGCGAGGGAGCATGCCCCGGGGTCTCGTACACGTGCCAGATGCCCAGGTCCGTGTCCACCTCCACGCCGGGAAGCAGCTCGCGGTCGGGCATCACCACGCCGGCGATGCCCAGGCCCGAGCCCTTGCGCTGCACGCGGTAGCGCTCCAGCGCCTCGGCCGGCACGCCCGACTGCAGCGCCACCTCGATGCGGCGCTCCAGGGCGCGTTCGGGGTCGGTGGCGGGCCGGGTCATGTGGCCGTGGTTGGGATGCATCCACAGCTCGCAGCCCGTGGCCTCCACGATCGGGGCGGCCATCCCGTAGTGGTCGGAGTGGGCATGCGTGCACACCAGCAGGCGCACGTGCTCCAGCCGCAGGCCCGCCTGATCGAGGGCCCGTTCGAGCTGGGCCAGCGAACCGGGCTCGGACAGCCCGGTGTCCACGAGCACCACGCCGCTGCCGGCCGCGATGGCGAATGCGTTCACGTGCGGCACTCCCGGCCACGGCAGCGGCAGGCGCAGCCGCCACACGCCGGGCAGGACCTTGTCGGCGCGCGCCACTTCGCGCTTGCGCCTGCGCGGCTCGCGACCCTCAGACATCGATCAGGACCCCCGGATTGAGGACCCCGCCCGGGTCCACCGCCCGCTTGGCCGCCCGCAGCGCCGTCGCGAACGGGTCGGGGCGCTGGCGGTCATACCAGGGCCTGTGGTCGCGGCCCACCGCGTGGTGGTGGGTGATGGTGCCGCCGGCGGACTCGATGGCCTCGGAGGCCGCAGCCTTGATCTCGTCCCACTGCTCCAGCTCGGAGCCGCGCCGCGCGGGCGCGAGCACCGTGAAGTAGGGGGCGGCGCCGTCCGGGTAGGCGTGGGTGAGCCGGCAGGTGACCTGCCCGGCGCCGCACACCTCAGCCACTGCAGCCTCGGCGCGCTCGCGGACGCCGGCCACGAAGTCGCCGAAGCGGTCCCAGGTGATCGCGGTCTCGAAGGTTTCCGACAGCACGCCGCAGGCCACGAGCGTGTCGCGCAGGTAGGGAGCCTGCAGGAACGCGCCGCGCCAGGCGCCCGCGCCCCCCTCGGCGCTCGTGCGCACTTCGTCGGGCTCGCCGCCGTGCTCCCTCGCGATCTCGATCGCGCGGGCCATCCACGCGTCCACCGGATGGTCGGCGGACTCGAAGCCCAGCACCAGCAGCGCCCGCCCGCGGGCCGCGGCGCCGGTGAGCGCCGCCTCGCCGGGATCGAGCAGCCGGCAGTTGGAGGGATGCAGCCCGGACTGCGCAAGCGCGCGCACCGTCTCGGCCCCCGCCGCGAAGCCCGCGAACTCGACGCCGCAGGACGCCTTGAAGCGCGGGCGGTCCTGCAGCCGGACCCACGCCTCGGTGATGACGCCGAGGATGCCCTCCGAGCCGATGAGCATCCGGTCGGGGCTGGGCCCGGCGCCCGAGCCGGGCAGCCGGCGGCTCTCCCACGGGCCGCTGGGCGTGAGCGCGCGGACGGACTCCACGAAGTCGTCGATGTGGGTGTGAAGCGTGGCGAAGTGGCCCCCGGCCCGGGTGGCGATCCAGCCGCCCAGGGTGGAGTACTCGAACGACTGCGGGAAGTGGCGCAGCGTCAGGTCGTGCTCTCGCAACCCATCCTCGAGCGCGGGGCCGAGGGCGCCCGCCTGGATACGCGCCGCGCGCGACGAGCGGTCCACCTCGAGCACCCGGCCGAGGCGCTTGAGGTCGATGGTCACCGCGGGCCGCTCGCCCGTGCGCGCCTCCACCCCGCCCACCACGCTCGTGCCGCCGCCGAAGGGGATGGCGGCCGCGCCGGCGTCCGCGCACCACGTCAGCACCGCCTCCACCTCGCCCTCGTCGCGCGGATAGGCCACCACGTCGGGCGGGTTGTCGATGCGGCCGCGGAACGCCCGCACCACGTCGCGATACGCCTTGCCGTAGGCGTGGGCTGCGCGGTCCCACGTGCCGGACGAGCAGATCTCGGCCAGCGACGCGGGCGGGTCGAGCCGCGGCGCCGGCATGTCGAGGTCCTCGAGCGCGGCCGGGTGCTCCACATCCTCGCCCCCGAAACCCAGATGCCCGCGCACCCCGGCGGCCGCCTGCTCGAGCTCCTCGCGGGCCGGCTGCTGGTCCTCGTATCCCCAGCCCCAGAACTTGAGCCGCCGCTGGGAGGGGGTGGTCGCCATTGGGCGCAAGCTTCGCATGACGCGGGGTATAGAGTTGTCCAGCGGCATGGCCACCGGCACCACGGTCCAGATCACGATGCCCCAGATGGGGGACTCAGTGACCGAGGGCACCGTGCTCGAGTGGCACAAGCAGGTGGGCGAGGCCGTCGAGGCCGACGAGACGCTGCTGGAGGTCTCCACCGACAAGGTCGACGCCGAGGTCCCCGCCCCCGCCAGCGGCGTGCTCACCAAGATCCTCGTGGAGCCCGACGAGACCGTGGCCGTCGGCGCCGTCCTGGGCGAGATGGAGGTGGGCGGCGAGCCCTCGGGCAACGGCGGCGCGCCCGGGGCGGCCGAGGGCGAAACGGAGTCCGGGCGCGCGCCCGCCGAGGAGAAGACTCCCTCGGCGGAGGAGAAGCCGGCCAAGGACGAGGCGCCGTCCGGCGAGCTCGTCGACGTGACCCTTCCCCAGATGGGCGACTCCGTGGCCGAGGGCACCGTGCTCGAGTGGCACAAGCAGGTCGGCGACGCCGTCGAGGTGGACGAGACCATCGTCGAGATCTCCACCGACAAGGTCGACGCCGAGGTGCCGTCGCCCGTGGCGGGCACGATCGCCGAGATCCTGGCCCAGCCCGACGAGACGGTCGGCGTGGGGGCCGTGCTCTGCCGCATCGCCGCCGGCGCGGGCGCCGCCGGGGCCCCGAAGACCCAGCCGGCGCCGCAGCCCACCGAGGTCAAGCAGCCCAGCCGGGCGGAGGGCAACGGCGCGGGCGACGGCAACGCCACGCCGGTGGCCGGCCGCATGGCGTCGGCGCACGGCGTCGACATCTCCTCCATCCAGGGCAGCGGCCCGCGCGGGCGCGTCACCAAGGACGACGTGCTGGCGGCGGTCGAGGGCAACGGGGCGCCGTCGGCTCCGTCCACACCCGCCCCATCCGGCGCCGAGCCCATCCGCGGCCCCGCCGCCACGCTCGCGCGCTTCATGAACGAGAGCCGCTCGATCCCGACGGCCACCAGCTTCCGCAGCTTCGGCGTCGACGTGCTCGACCGGCGCCGCAAGGCGCTCAAGACAGCGGGGAGGAAGCTCTCCTTCACGCACCTGATCGCCTGGGCCATCGTGCAGGCGGCGCGTGAGATGCCGGTCATGGGCAACTCCTATGCGGAGGCCGACGGCAAGCCCCAGCGCGTCGTGCCCGACGGCATCAGCCTCGGCCTGGCGGTGGACGTGGAGCGAAAGGACGGCAGCCGCTCCCTCGTCGTGCCCGTCATCCACGGCGCGGACGCGCTCGGCTTCGGTGCCTTCGCCGCACGCTACGACGAGCTCGTGGTGGGCGCGCGCGACAACACGCTCAAGCCCGACGCCTACGCCGGGGCCAACATCACCCTCACCAACCCCGGCGGCATCGGCACCGTGGCGTCGGTCCCGCGGCTCATGCCGGGCCAGGGCACGATCATCGCCACCGGGGCCATCGGCTACCCGCCCGGCCTGGACGCGGTGGCGCCGCCCAAGCTCGCGGAGCTCGGCGTGGGCAAGGTCATGACGATGACCAGCACCTACGACCACCGCGTCATCCAGGGCGCGGAGTCCGGGGCGTTCCTGCGCCGCATCGACCAGCTTCTCCAGGGCGAGGAGGGCTTCTACGACAACGTCTTCTCCTCCCTGGGCGTCGAGCCCGACGAGGCCGCGCGCACGGCCACCGCCGCGGTCACCGCCGACGAGCCGGTGCCCACGGCGGTCATGCCCGACACCGCGCCGGGCGCGCCGGACGAGGCGCTGCTCCAGGCGGTGCAGGCCGCCACGTCGGTGGTCAAGGCGCACCGCATGCACGGGCACCTCGCGGCCAAGCTCGATCCGCTCGGCTCGGAGCCGCCGGGCGACCCCGCGCTGCTGCCCGAGACGGTCAACCTCACGCCGCAGCTCATGGAGGCCATCCCGGCATCGGTCCTGCGCGTGGCCGTGCCGGGCGACACCTTCGCGGAGGCGCTGCCCGCGCTGGCGGACACCTACGGCGGAACGATCGCCTACGAGATCGAGCACATCTCCGACCACGAGCAACGCGTGTGGCTGCGCCAGACGGTCGAGTGGGGCGAGCACCGGCGCCGCCTCGCGGTGGCGGAGAAGAAGCAGCTGCTGGCGCGCCTGTCCGAGGTGGAGGCACTCGAGAGCTACCTGCACAAGGCCTTCCTCGGCAAGAAGCAGTTCTCGATCGAGGGGCTCGACGCCCTCGTGCCCATGCTCGACGAGATCATGGAGCTGTCCGCGGAGGCCGGCGCGCGCGAGGTGGTGGTGGGAATGGCCCACCGCGGCCGGCTCAACGTGCTCGCCCACACCGTGGGCCGCCCCTACGAGTCGATCCTCGTGGAGTTCGAGGGGGAGACCAGCCTCGATGCCGACACGGCGCAGCCGAGAGAGGGCACCGGCGACGTGAAGTACCACTACGGCGCGTCCGGCACGTACAAGACGCGGCGCACCGAGAAGGGCCTGACCGTCACGCTCTCGCCCAACCCCAGCCACCTCGAGTACGTGAACCCGGTCATCGAGGGCCGCGCGCGGGCCGACCAGACCAGCCGCAAGGGCCGCGAGGCCACCGTGGACCACTCCGTCGTGCTCCCCGTGCTCATCCACGGCGACGCCTCCTTCCCCGGCCAGGGCGTGGTGGCCGAGACACTCAACCTGCAGGCGCTCGAGGGCTACGCCACGGGCGGCACGATCCACATCATCGCCAACAACCAGCTCGGCTTCACCACCGATCCCGAGGACGGGCGCTCCACCCGCTATGCCTCGGACGCCGCCAAGGGCTACGACGTCCCGATCATCCACGTGAACGCCGACGACGTGGAGGCCTGCGTGGCGGCCATCCGGCTGGCCATGGCGTTCCGCCAGCGCTTCGGGCGCGACGCGCTCATCGACCTCGTGGGCTACCGGCGCTTCGGCCACAACGAGACCGACGAGCCCGCCTACACCCAGCCGGTGATGTACGAGACCATCAAGAAGCACCCGCCGGTGCGCCAGATCTACGCCGAGCAGCTCGCCGGGGAGGGCGTGGTCTCGGCCGAGGAGGCCGAGACGATGGCCTCGGAGCGCTACCGGCGGTTCGCCGCCGCCCACGAGGCGCTCAAGGAGTCCATGGCCGCGGGCCCGGACACGGGCGAGCACGAGCTCGACCGCAGTCCCAGCCAGGAGCCCTCCACCGCCGTCCCCGCGGAGCAGGTGCGCACGCTCAACGAGCAGCTCATGCGGCTGCCGGAGGGCTTCAACCTGCACCGCAAGCTCAAGCCGCAGCTGGAGCGCAAGCGCGAGTCGCTGGGCGAGGCCGGGGGAATCGACTGGGCGCAGGCCGAGGCGCTGGCGTTCGCCTCGCTGCTCGGTCAGGGCGTGCCGATCCGGCTCACGGGCCAGGACACCGAGCGCGGCACGTTCAGCCACCGCCACCTCGTCTTCCACGACTCGCAGACCGGCGAGCGCGTGTGCCCGGTCCAGAACCTGCCCAACGCCACGGCGCCCTTCGAGCTGCACAACAGCCCGCTGTCGGAGATCGCCTGCATGGGCTTCGAGTACGGCTACAGCGCGCAGGCGCCCGATGCGCTGGTGCTGTGGGAGGCCCAGTTCGGCGACTTCGTGAACAGCGGCCAGGTGATCGTGGACCAGTTCCTCGTCTCCGGGCTTGCCAAGTGGGGGCAGACCACCCGGCTCACGCTGCTGCTGCCGCACGGGTACGAGGGCTCGGGCCCGGAGCACTCCAGCGGCCGGCTCGAGCGCTTCCTCCAGCTCGCCGCGGAGGGCAACATCCGCGTGGCCAACTGCACCACGCCCGCGCAGTACTTCCACCTGCTGCGCCGCCAGGCGCTGGTGAAGAAGGCGCGGCCGATGGTGATCATGACCCCAAAGTCGCTGCTGCGGCTGCCGGCCGCGGCATCGCGCCTTGAGGACCTGGCCGAGGGCAACTTCAAGTGGGTGCTCGACGACCGCGAGCTGGCCGGCACGCGCGACGAGGTCACCCGCCTCGTGCTCTGCACCGGCAAGGTCTTCTACGACCTGATGGGCGAGGAGCGGCGCGCCAACCAGCGCCACGTGGCGGTCGGGCGCGTGGAGCTGCTCTATCCCTTCCCCGCCGACCAGCTGCGCGAGCTCATGGCCGGCTACCCGGCGCTGCGCGAGGTCGTGTGGGTGCAGGAGGAGCCGCGCAACATGGGCGCCCGGTCCTTCATGAAGCCCAAGCTCGACGCAATCCTGCCCGACGGCGTGTCCTACTCGTACGTGGGACGCGAGTGGCGGGCCAGCCCGGGCGAGGGCTACGCGGCGGCTCACCGCGCCGAGCAGAGCCGCATCGTGCGCGCGGCGCTCGACCTGTGAGACGCCTCGCCGCGCTGCTTCCGGCGGTCGTCGCGGCCTGCGCGCTCGCCGTGCCGGCGGCCGCGCAGGAGCCGCTGCGCGACGTGGTGTTCGTGGCCAACGCCGAGGGCGGCACGGTGACCGTCGTGGACGCCGAGACCTTCGAGGTCGTCCACGAGATCGACGTGCTCCCCGACGGGCCGGATGCCACGCTCGGTGAGGACGCTCCGCTGCAGGCGCTCGTGGGCCAGCGGGTGGTGGAGCTGGCCGGCGGCAAGAACTACGCGCAGGACCAGGATGTCTCGCCCGACGGCCGCACGCTGTACGTATCGCGCGGGCACCGCGGCGACGTGGCGGCCTTCGACATCGCCAGCGGCCGGATGCTGTGGAAGCTGCCCGTGAACAGCCTGCGGGCCGACCACATGACCCTGTCCGGGGACGGGCGGCGCCTGTACGTCTCCGCGCTCACTTCCAACCGGGTGCAGGTGGTGGACACGCAGCGGCGGGCCTTCGTGGGCGAGTTCCCCACCGGCGAGTGGCCGCACGACAACCACCTCTCCCACGACGGCGAGCGGATCTACAACGCCAGCATCGGCAACATCGTGATCCCGCCCGAGATGCGCGCGCTGCTCGCTCCGCTGCTCGAGCCCTACGTGCTCACCGTCGTGGACGCGCAGACGCTGGCCCCGCGTGAGCGGCACGTGTTCGACGCGGGCATTCGCCCGTTCGTCCTCACGGGCGACGAGACGCGGATGTACGCGCAGCTCTCGCTCTTCCACGGCATCGTGGAGTACGACCTGGAGGCCGGGCGGCCGCTGCGACAGGTGCAGCTGCCCATCGACCCCGGCGTGACCGAGGACGACTTCGACTTCGAGGCGCCCCACCACGGGCTGGCGCTGTCGCCCGACGGGGGCACGCTGTGCGCCGCCGGGCGGGCGTCCGACTACGTGGCGCTGGTGTCCACGGCCACCATGCAGCCGGACGCGATCATCGACGTGGGCGATGCCCCGGGGTGGGCTGCGAACGGGCCCGGCGGAAGCCACTGCTTCGTCCCCAACACCCGCGAGGGCACGCTGTCGGTGATCTCGTATGCGGGGCGCGCCGAGGTTGCGCGGGTGCCGGTGGGCCACGGCCCGAAGCACCTCGAGGCCGCCCAGGTGCCCGAGAGCGTGCTGGCTGGCTCCTGAGGGGCTGAACGGGCGAGTTTGCCGTTCGCTGTGTCGTTCTGACCCGACATGGTGGGGTTGAAGCGACACAGCGGCCAAGCCTCCGGGCGAGTTCGCGCCGGCCGGCGCCGGCGGCTCACTGTCTGAGAGCTCCGCGCACCGGCACGCCGTAGCGCCAACGGCTGCCCCAACGAGACAGGCACCGGCGAATCCGAGCCACGGGGGCCCGGACCAACCGGCTAGCGCTTCTCGCGCTGGCGCTCGGCGATCTGCGCGGCCACGTCCGCGGCGCCCAGGCGGCGGCTGATGGCCGCCACCATCGACGGGGCCAGGGCGTGCGCCCGCACCCCCAGACGCACGTTCAGCGGCGCCACGTCGATCTCGGCGCGTCGGGTCTCGATGCCGCGGAGCACCGCGGCGGCCACCTGCTCGGGCGTGCTCGTGCCGGTGCCGCGCGGGGCGTCCAGGCCCGTGTCCGCGAACATCCCCGCGCCGCTCACGAACCCGGGGAAGACCGTGGTCACCCCCACGCCGGCGTCGCGCAGCTCCTGGTGCAGGCCGAAGGCGAAGCCGCGCAGCCCGTACTTCGTGGCCGAGTAGAGCGACTGCCCGGCGGTGGCCATCTTCCCCGACAGCGAGGAGACGAAGACGAGCGAGCCGCCGCCGCGGGCCGCCATCTCCGGCGCCGCGGCCCGGGCCATGCGGATCGGCGCGCGCAGGTTCACGTCGAGCGCGCGATCGATCTGCTCCGGGGAGAACTCCTCGAGCCAGCCGCTGGCCGGCAGGGCGGCGTTGGCAACGAGCACGTCGAGCCCCTTCGACAGCTCCACCATGCGCTCGAGGTCGGCGCGGTCGGAGAGGTCGGCCGGCTCGACTTCCGCGTTCTCGCCCAGCTCGGCGGCCAGCGCCTCGAGCGCGTCCACCCGGCGGCCGCTGAGCACCACGAGGGCGCCGCGGGCGTGGAGCGCACGGGCGATGACCGGGCCGAGCCCGCCCGACGCGCCGGTGACCAGCGCGCGCCGTCCCGTGAGTTCGGAGAGCATTGGGCGGCGAGCATATGTTCTGCGACCTCCACGCGCACTACCCGATGCACCTCGTGCCCGGGTTCGACCACGCGGCGTATGAGCTGGTGACGTCGCGCCGCGCCCGCGCCCGGCTGCTCGACCGGGTGCGGGGCCGAATGCTGGGGATCGCGGGGCGGATCGGCAACTACGAGTCCTTCGCCTCCGGACCGCGGGTGACGGTGCCGAAGCTGCGCGATGGGCGGGTGGGGGTGGCGCTGTCGGTGCTCTACTCGCCCTTCGACGAGATGGACCTGTCGCTGCGCTACGGCTCGCCGCCGCAGGAGCGCTACTTCCACACGCTGCTGCGTCAGCTCGACGCTGTGGAATCCGAGCTGGCGGCCGAGCACGCGGGACGGGCCATGGTGGCGCGCAACCCGGCGGAGCTCGACGCCGCGATCGCCGCCGGCGAGGTGGCGCTCGTGCACTGCGTGGAGGGCGCGTTCCACGTGGGCGCCACGCCCGCGGCCATGGAGGAGGGCGTGGAGCGCCTGGCCGCGCGCGGGATGGCGTACCTCACGATCGCCCACCTCTTCTGGCGCTCGGTGGCCACCAACGCGCCGGCAATCCCGTTCCTCCCCGACCCCGTGTACCGCCTGCTGTTCCCCCAGCCCGACGTGGGCCTTGCCGAGCTGGGTCGCGCGGCCGTGCGAGCCTGCGTTCGCGAGCGCGTGCTCGTGGACGTCTCCCACATGAGCTCCGAGGCGCTGCGCGAAACGCTCGCGTTGCTCGACCAGCTCGACCCCGCCGGCGAGGTGCCGCTGATCGCCTCGCACGTGGGCTACCGCTTCGGGCGCCAGGAGTACAACCTCGCGGCGGAGGACATCTCACGCGTAGCACACCGTGGCGGAGTCGTAGGGGTGATCCTGTCCGAGCACCAGGCGGCCGACGGCCTGCGCCACCGCCATACCAAGACGTTCGAGCAGTCGTTCGAGATCGTCTGCCGCCACATCGACCGCATTTGCGAGATCACGGGCTCCCACGAGCACAGCGCGATCGGCTCGGACCTCGACGGCTTCATCAAGCCCACGCTCGCGGGCCTCTCCGACGAGGCCTGCATGGCCCGGCTCGAGGACTCGCTGGTGGAGCGATACGGCGCCGAGGACGCCGGGCTGATCGCGTCCGGCAACGTGCTGCGACTGCTGCGGGGCCACTGGCGCGGCGCCGTTTGACGCGGCCCGTCGCGCCATTTCGCGCCACAGGCAGCGCGCCCGTCCGGCAAATAGGAGATGCTGGACCCTGGTTTGCCCGTCATCGGCGCCCTGATCGCAGTCCCCCGCCGCCTCGTCGGCGCCCTGGACGACCTGCGCGCCGTCGCGGTCGAGCTCGCCGACATCCGCGTGTACACCAAGTCGATGGAGGAGGAGGTCGCCCGCATGCGCCGCGGCGTGGACACCCTCAGCACCCAGGTCGACGAGCTGCGCGGCGACGTGGAGCGCCTGCGCATCCCCCGCCGCCGCGCGGGGCTGAACGGCCGGCCGGAGTCCCTGACGCGGGTCGAAGCAAGCGAGTGAGGGCCTCGCTCTCGCCGCCGACCCGGGCGCCAGGACCGAACAATCCGGGATTTGGGTCGGTATGCGGCCCAAATCCCGCAAGGTGGACCCTCAGGCGCACCGCGGTCGCTCGCGCCGACGAGAAGCTGGGCGTGACCGGCAAGCGGACGGGCCGCGTGGCGTGCTCCGCACGCGAGCGGCGCCGGCCGCGCCGCCAGGCGCGTCCAGCCACCGATCAGCGCGAGTGACGGGACTCGAACCCGCGACCTCCGGCGTGACAGGCCTGAGCCGTTAACGGCGGCGTCGGCCCTTCGCCCGCCGTTCAAGCGGGATCGGGTCTCGTGCCTCCATCGGGCGGTGTCGGCGGATTGGCGGGGATTTGGGGCGATTTGGGCACTACCGGGGCTCTGGTGCCCATTTCGAGCAGACCTCGACCGGTCTTTTCGGTGGACGCAGCGCACGCGCTCAAGCCCCGCGGACGCTAGACCGCACGCATGGTGGCGACCCAGGGCGCCGGTCACAGCACGCTCAAGTTGCGAGGTGCTCCGGCGAGCTAGTGGTGTGACCGGCAACGTTCGCCGGTTTCCATAACCAGGGGCGCGGGCGGCGCCGCCGAAGTGGCTTTCCGAACGTGATCGGCGATCGGGAGGCGAGAATGGCGGCGAGGGTGGAGCTTCGGGAGATCAGCAACGAAGAGGGCAACCGCCTGTTGCGGATCGTGCGCCGCGGCAGCGGCTCGGTGGTGACCTGGCGCCGCGCGCAGATTGTCTTGTTGTCGGCGCAGCGGATGAGCCCGACCAAGATCAGCGAGGTCGTCTTCACCGACCCCGACACCGCCGCGAGGTCATCCATAACTTCAACCGCGACGGTTTCGAGGCGCTCTACCCGCGCTACGCGGGCGGCCGCCCGGCGACGTTCACGTTGCCGCAGCGGCGGGCGATCAAGAGGATCGCGCTGTCGGTGCCGACCGACCTCGGCCGGCCGTTTGCGACCTGGAGCCTGGCGAAGCTCGCCGACTACCTGGTCGCCGAGGGGGTGGTCACAGACATCTCCCACGAGGGGCTGCGCGCCCTGCTGCGCGAGGAGGGCGTCTCCTTTCAAGCGGTGAGGACCTGGAAGCGCTCCAACGACCCGCACTTCGAGGCCAAGAAGAACCGCATCCTCGAGCTCTACGAGCTCGCCGAGCAAGAAGCGGCGACGGTCATCTGCCTGGACGAGTTCGGGCCGCTCAACCTCCAGCCCCAACCGGGCGGCAAAGCCTGGGCGCCGATCGCCAAACCCAGGCGGATCCGCGCGACCTACACGCGCCCGCACGGGGTCCGGCACATGCTCGGCGCCTACGACATCGGCCGCGACCGCCTCTAGGGCCACATCAAGAAACGCAAGACCAGGGTCGAGTTCCTCGCGTTCTGCCGCTACCTGCGCTCGCTCTACCCAGCCGAGACCAGGCTCCACTTCATCCTCGACAACTTCAGCCCCCACCTCGGCGAGCAGGTCCGAGACTGGGCCCACGACAACAACGTCGAACTCGCCTACACCCCCCACTACGGCTCCTGGCTGAACCGCATCGAGGCGCAATTCAAGGCGCTGCGCTACTTCACCCTCGACGGCACCGACCACCCCGACCACGCCACCCAGGCGCGCCTCATCCGCCGCTACATCGCCTGGCGCAACCACCACGCCGACGACACCACGCTACGCACCGTCGTCGACACGGCAAACGTTGCCTGACGCTCCACTAGTCGCAGCTGCTGCCTGACTGCACCTAGGCTGGCCTCGTGACCGATCTGCCCGAGTACTTGCAGCAGCCCCCGGCGCCGACTCAGGACTATCCGCCGCCGGTGCGCGAGCGCGCGCAGGAGTTGCCGCTCGGCGACATGCCGTGGGACGAGTTCGAGAAGCTCGCCATGCGCCTCTTCGCGCATGAACTCGAGCTCGTCGACTACCGTCTCTACGGGAACCCCGGTCAGGGCCAGGAGGGCATCGATCTCTACGGCGCCTCGCCAACGGGCCAGCGACACACCGCGCAGTGCCGGCGCGTCCGGTTGCTCGGGCCGGCAGAAATCCGCGGCTTGGTTGATGACTTCGTTGCGGGACCATGGGCAGAAGCAAGCGACTCGCTCGTGCTGTTCACCACGGCGTCGGCGCGCGAGCGGCGCGTTGCCGACGCGATCGAGGTGCAGCGCGACCGGCTGGCCGAGGCCGGCGTTGAGTTCATCGTCCGCGATCGCGAGCGGTTGCACCTCGACCTGAAGTACGAGCCCGATCTGGTCGACGACTTCTTCGGGGAGGACTACCGACGGGCGTTCTGCCCGGGGGAGTCCATGGCTCCGTCGATCGACGTGCCCGGTCTGGCGCGCGAGATCGCGGCTGAGCTCGACCGCACGAATCGACGCGCGCGGGTGCTCGACGTCAACGACCTGAACGCGGCCGTTCAGCGCGCAATCCGAGTGCTCGCCGAGCACGACGAGAGTGAGGTGGCACTACTCGAGCCACTCCTCGACGACACCCGTCCAGTGTCGCGGGCCGCCGAGTGGATCGCTGCGCCGCCAGCCGACCTCGCGGCCGCCTCGTGGCAGCTATGGGCGGTCGTGACTCGGATCGCCGAGCGGGGCGGCGGGTGGAGCGCGGCCGCCGATGGGTGGCTGCGGATCGCCTCGATACGCGAAGGCGCCGCCGAACTGCGCGCGATCGTGAACGCGTCGATCGCCGCCGGGATCGGCGGCGACGAGGAGCTCGCCGACGAGCTCCTTGGGCGGGCCCGGGAGATCGACCCTGAACACCCGAAGCTCCGCCTGCAGGACGTCGGGAAGATCGACGAGCCGACCGACCAGCTCGCTGCGCTCGACGGCCTCGAGTCCGACGACGAGGACGAGGAGGCGCTGATCGAGCTCAACCGCGCGCTCGCACACATCCGGCTCAACGGCTTCGCAGAGGCCGAGCGTGCGCTGCGCCGCGCCGAGCAGGCCGGCGGCGAGCGGCTCACGCAGCTGCCTGTAATCCGCGCGAACCTCGCCGTCCAGCGCAACCGGATCAACGCGAGCCGCGGCCGGCCGATCGACGGCCGAGCGCTCGAGGAGGCGGAGCGCGAATGCCTCGACGCACGGCAGACGCTGATCGGCGAGCACCGCTTCGCCGAGAGTGTGCGGGCGCTGATGCTCGCGGTCGACGCGGTCGCGATACGCACCGACTTCGCTGGCACTGAGGCGCTACTGCAGCTCGCGACGGAGGAGGAGATCGACGCCAAGGACGGCTCCGGCGTGCTCGGCGACGCGGCCCTGCGCTGCATGGTTCCACGTCTCGCGCTGCGCTTCACTGAGCGGGCGCCCGACAGCCCCGAGCGACGTCGCATTCGCGCCGCAGCCAACCTCAACCTACGCAGCGACGTCGAGGCTAATCGCGCGGAGCTCCGCGAACTCGCGCTGGGCGGGACCGACGAGGCTTACATGGCGGCGTTCGCGTTGTGCCGCGACGCCGCGTTTCACCAGGGTCCGTGGGACCGCGAAGCCGCGGCGGTCCTGGCCACGGAGAGCCCGATCGAGGCGATCACGCTCGAGGCGTGGCACCTCACCCGATTGGTGCGCTACGAAGACGCACGGTCATTGCTCGAGCCGCACGAGACCGAGCACTGGGCCCTTCAACTCCGCTTCACGCTCGCGGATTTCGCTGAGCATCCCGACGCGCTTGAGCTCGTGCCGCGCGTTCTGGCCTCCAATCCTGATCGGCACCAACGCTTGCGATGTGCCGCGGTGCTGCTCCGTGACAACCAGGGTGACCGCGCCGAGGACGCGGCGCGCCAGGTGGCTGAAGATGTGTCAGCGCCGGCGGCTGAGCGCTCCGACGGGTATGACCAGCTGCTCAAGGTGCTCGAAGCCGATGGTCGCTGGGCGGACGCGAGGCGCGAGCTGGAGGGCTGGACCGCTGTCGACCCCACCGCCGAGCGCCTGAATGTGTGGCAGGTTCGTGTCGGCAACCGACTACGCCGGCCTGATCCCTAGCTGCCTGACCGCAGCACACTGATCGCGTCGATCGCGCCCGGTGGCGGGTCTGAGACGTCGATCCGTAGCTCGAAGTCTTGCGGCGCGAGCTCGAAGAGCGCGCAGCTTCGATGACAGCCGTCCCTTAGGAGAAGTCCCTCCGCGGTCGACCAGGCCAGGATCGGCCCGATCGGCGCGGCGACGTCGAGATCACGGCGCCGATGCGCGATCCCCTCGAGATGTGACCACGGCCCATGCTCGGCGTACGCGGTCTTCTCCTTGAGCGCCTCGCGGACGCCCGCGTGCTCGATCACCTCGCGCACCCGTAGGCTCCGCGCGGCGGCATGGTCGCGGTGGATGTCGTAGACCAACCGACCTGGGTCATCGCGGCGGATGTACCAGGGCAGCCAGAGCTTGCCGAGCTCGTCGCGCGCGGTAATCGTGATCGCCTCCACGACACCGATTATCGAACGCGGCGCCAATGTCCGGCCGAAGAGCCGACATGTTCTGGCGTCCCTCACGTTCATTCTCCCGCCAGCGTTGGCCGGTACTTCCCTCGTGGCTCGCTGGCGAGCGACATCCCGTTCGACACGCGGCGATCTCGAAGGCGACGTCGAGATCCCGGTCATGAGCGGCGACGACGTGCCGTGGGCGAGCGATCTCACCATCGATCCCCCGACCGAGTAGCGCAGCGGCGCGGCTGCACTGGCGCGGGCAACGCTATGCCGCGAGAATCGGTCGTCATGACCGAGCCACATCTCCGCCGAGCGCTCTTCACGACCCACACCCTCGCCGAGTATCTGGCGCTGTCAGAACGCACCGTCCGTGAGCTGCTGCGCGCCGGCGAGATCCCCTCTTACAAGATTGGTGGCGCCCGCCGCATCGACCCCGACGACGTCGACCGGTTCCTCGAGAAGCGGCGGACCGCGACGCGCGCCACTTGATCGGGTCGACGGTCTGCGTCCCGTGGGAGGGAGCTCGAGTCCGACGACCGGGAACTGCGCGGGGGCTCGAGCACCGACCCCAACCGAGCGAAGGCGTCAGCCCGACGTGCAGCGCGCGACAAGGATCCAACCTCCTACCAGGGCCCGAGCCGTGATCAAGCCGCGCGTTGCGTGCCGGCTCGCGCGCACGCCTAGAACCTGTCCGGCGCCGCGGCGCCGCGGTATGTGATCGTCGAGGTAATCGCGCGCTCGTGCTTGAGCCTCGAGTGCCCGCGACTCGGCCGGTCCGCCGGCGCCGCCACCATGGCGGCCATGGACGTCGAGCGGAGAGCACTGATCGCGCGCCGGGTGCGCGAGTCGATCGAGGCGCGCCAGCGCGCGGGCACGTACCGGCCGCCGCGGCCGCTCGTCAGCGACCAGGTCGCCGCCCGGATCGTTCGGGAGCGCAGCTCGGGCCGTTCGCTGCGCGGCATCGCCCGGGCGCTCACGCTCGAGGGCGTGCCAGCACCGCGCGGCGGCCGTTGGGGCCACTCGACGGTGCGCAAGATCTACCTCCGGGAGCGCGTCCCGCGGTTGAGCTCCTGCTCGGGAGGCATGCGGTCGGAGCCGCCTGCCGGCCAGGCGTAGAGCGGAATCCGGCCGCGCGTACTGCTGGCGATTGGGCACCGACGCCCGGCTGGTGCCCGTATGGCCACCCGCGCGGCTCCCCGTACGCGGCGTGCATGCACGAGATGCAAGCGAGGAGCTCGCCGGCGCGGGTACGGTCGCCGCAGCCCTACAAAGAGTGCCCCGGCGGCTGCAGGAACAGCCCCGGGGCGTGATACCAGGAGGTCAGTCCTGATGCACTCCGATCCTACGGTCCGCCCTCGCCTCTCGCAGGAGGCCGCCGCGGCCGTCCGCGACGCGCTCGAGGTGTTCGTCGAGCACCTGGCGCCCGACCGGCTCCCCGCCAACGATCCGTGGCGGGAGATGTTCGAGGGCTGCGCGGCGGCACTGCAGCGGGCGCTCGACGCGCGCCTGGTCGTCGTCGTCGGCGGCGGCCGCGGATGACCGCCGCGCAGGTCGCCGGCGCGTTGCCGTACGAGCCGCCGGCGGACCTGGCCACGCCGCGGCGCGTGTTCGAGCTGGTGCTCCGCCGCGATCCGTGCGCCTACTGTGCGGTGCGGCCGAGCTCGAGGAGAGCGGCGAAGCGGTACACGGTCGACCACGTGGAGCCGCGCTCGCAGGGCGGGCCGAACACGATCGACAACCTCGTCGGCGCCTGCCCGACCTGCAACCGGGCGAAGGGCAGCCACTCGCTGCTGCTGTTCCTGCTGTGGCGGGGCGAGGCGGTCGACGCCGGCCAGGCGTAGCCGCACGCTGCGCGGTGGGCACGGGGCCCGGTGCATGCCGGGCCCTTCGCCTGGCGTCGCCCCTTCACTTGCACGTGCGGCATGCGCTCGAGCTCGACCCGGGAACCGGCGCGGCGATGCGTCGGCCAGGTGGCTGCGCCGATCGGCGGAGGGGTGGGGGAGGGCGTGAAACTCGTCGGGTGCGTGGCGGAGTCCCTAGATCGCGCTGCAGGTTTTGGGGGCCTCGCGGGCGAGGGCTGTTCGGTGGGCGTGTCTGGGTGAGCCGGACCGGGTCCCACGGAGACCGGGTTAGGTGGAATCCACCATTGGCTGCGGTGTCGTTCCTTTCATCAATGTAGGGGTCTGAGGGTCGTTGAGCGGCTTCTCGATCTGGGCGCCGACGGTGAGCGCAGCGAGCCCGGAGGGCGAGCGGAGCGAAGCGTCGGCGTGCAGTTGTTCGAACTCGGCCGGCGGGAGGTCGCCGAGCGACTCGTGCAGGCGGTCGTGGTTGAACCAGCCGAGGTACTCGACGACGGCGAGCTCGAGCTGCGATCGCGTCTGCCAGACGCGGTCCTTGATCAGCTCGACCTTGAACGAGTCGACGAAGCTCTCGGCCATCGCGTTGTCGTAGGCGTCGCCGACCGAGCCGACCGACTGCAGCACCTGGTGGTCGGCCAAGGTCTGGCTGTAGTCGATCGAGGTGTATTGACTGCCGCGATCGCTGTGGTGGACGAGCGCGACGTCGGCGCCGGGCGCGCGCTGGCCGAGCGCCATCCGCAGCGCGTCAAGCACTAGCGTCGTGCGCATGTGCGAGGCCAGCTGCCAGCCGACCACCTTGCGGCTGAAGGCGTCGATTACGAAGGCGAAGAACACGAGCCCCTGCCAGCAGCGCAGGTAGGTGAGGTCGGCGACCCAAGAGCCGGTCGGGGCCGTACGCCTTGAAGTTGCGCTCGACGAGGTCGGGCCGGCGCGTGGCCTGGAAATCGGGCTTGGTCGTCCGCCACGGCTTGCCGCGCCGCTTGGCGCCCTGGATGCCAGCCGTGCGCATCAGGCGCTGGACGCGGCCGCGGCCCGCGGGCTCGCCCGAACGCCTGAGCGCCTTCCACATCCGCCGGTAGCCGTAGGCGAAGTAGTTCGACTCGTGCACCTCGCGGATGGCTGCGAGCAGGCGCTCGTCCTCGATCGCCCTGGTCGACCGGGCTCCGGTCTTGCGCTGGTAGTAGGCGGACGCCGACACGTCCAGGGCCCTGCAGATCGGCTCGACCCCGAAGCCTTGACGGCGCTCGTCGATGAACGCGCTCACTTCGTTCGGTCCTGGTCGAGCTCCTTGGGGAAAAAAACCGAGGCCGACTTGAGGATCTCGTTGGCGCGGCGCAGCTCGTAGTTGTCCTTGCGCAGGCGCCTGAGCTCCTCGCGCTCTTTCGATGCCGGGATCCCGACCTGGGCGCCGGCGTCGGCCTCGGCCTGGCGCACGCGCTTGCGTAGCGCCTCGGGATGCATCCCGAGATCAGCCGCGACCTGGGCGATCGGGCGTCCCGACTCGAACACGAGCCGCACGCCGCGGTCGATCAGCTCCTGCGGGTACTTCCTTCCTCTAGGCATCGGCGGAGGGTCTCCTCTCGCCAGGACGGAGTCCTGGTCTCGAGGCCTCCGTCAAACCCGGCCTGGCTCAGGGAGGCGTATAGCGGCGCGGCGGGTCGTGATGGTGGCTGCCGGTCGGGCTGCGGGTGGGCGTTGGTGTATGGCGCTGGGAAGTGTCACGCAGCCGTCACCGGCGGCGGCGTGGCTGCGTCCGGGTTTTGTCCGGGCTCTGCGGGCCGTGGGCGGCGTCGGCGCGGCGCTTCGGGCTGGCGGGGAGGGTGACCTTCTCGGGCCGTCTGGGGGCGGCTCAGTTGGCGCGGTCGGTGAGGCGGCGGATGAGCGCGCCGAGCTCGTCGTGGGTGAGTGGTCGCTGGCCGTGGTGGTCGCGGGCCCGGGCGTGGGCGAGGTGGCCGCGTTCGTGGGCGTCGGCGACGAGATCGGCGATCTTGTCGATGGTGGCGGCTTCGACGGTGTGGGTGAGCTCGAGGGTGTAGGCGATCGCCGGTCCGCGGGGGGCCTCGAGGTGGGCGGCTAGGCGTCGGCTTGCTCGGCGGGTGGGTGGCGGCAGGCGGGCCATGACGAGGGAAGCGCCGGCGGGCTGGTCGCTCGCCCCCCGGTGTGCAGCCGCTGCACGCCGCCCGCTGCACAACCTGCGGCGCGGCGGCAAGGCGCGGTACTTGCGCAGCGCCTGAACAGGGGCGAAGGTGGAGCGATGCGCCGCTGGCCCACCATGATCGCGCTCGCCGCGATGACCCTGGCCGCGCCCACTGCGAGGGCCCAGCCGACCACCGAGCTGCGCGCGTGCGGCGAGGTCGAGGCGCCTGGCTACTACATCACCCGCTTGGCGGTGGAGGTCAGGAAGGGCGACACGTCATGCGCCTTCGCGCGGCGGCTCATCCGGCGTGGCTGGAGCGAGGTCGTCGCGGATCCCGAACGCTGGGCCTGCTACGCGCCGGCCGCGGGCGACCCCTGGGACCTGATCTGCGGGCTTGCCTCGGCGGCGGCGGACCGGGCAGGCGGCTCCACGGCGCGTCCGAGCGCAGCGGGCCCAACAGACGACGGCACGGTGGCGCAGCGCTCGGAGGCTGTGGTGGTCGGCCAGGTGGTCGACCAGCGGCGTGGACCAGCGGGACGCCGCCGCTCGCGGGGAAGGCGGCCGACAGTGCGGGCGTTCCGCCACAGCCTCCAGGGCTTCGGCGAGCCTGGCCCGCGGTATGGCGTCCGAGTCACCGCCAGGTTCCGGGCATGCGCGGTGCGAGGGCGGCTGCTCGTGCGCATCCGTGAGCGGAAGACCCTCGGCGGCGAGGTCTTCGCTGAGCGCACGAACCGGTGGCGGCGCACACACCGACGTCGCTGCGGGATGTACACGTTCCGGTGGCGGCTGCGGGACAGCTTCTTCGGCGTCGGCCGCTACCAGCTGCGCGTGATCGTCACCGACCGCTACGGGCGGTCGAGCCGAGCCCGCTACACGAGCCACTTCACGTCTGACTGATGACCCCGCCGTGCACCCGCCGGCGCGTTGGCCGCCGTGACGGGCGCAGTCCACTACTCCAGATCGACCGCCGGACGCCCTACTGCCATCCGCCGCCGACTATCCGGCTGGTGCACTACAACCCCGCGCCATGGATCCCATCGAAATGCTGCACACGTTGCGCGAGCACGCGCGCACTCAAGAGCGGCTGGCCAGCGACCTGGTGCAGCTACACCGCGAGTCGCCCCGCCTCGAGCGCGAGCTGATCATTGCGGTCGCTCAGCTGGCCCGGCGAAGCTGGTCGGCCCGATCGAGGCCATGCTGGACATGGTTGAGGCGAAGGCCCGCCAGGTCGCCGCGGCCGAGCTCGCGTTCGGGGCTTCAGTGGAGGCGCGCGAGGCGGCGGACAAGCTCCTCGCGGAGCTCGGCGGCTAACCAGCTGCAGCGGCTGCGTCACACGCTGTAGTCGATTCTCTCCTGGTCGAGCTCGCCGCGCTCGAGCGCGACCCGGAACTCCGCCTGCTCGCGCGACAGCCGGAAGTCCGCCATCAGCTGACGGACCTCGCGCTCACGGTCGTCGCTGGGGATCTCGTCGCCGTCGATCTCGCCGCGTTCGATCGCGGCGATGAACTCGGCTTCGTGCCGGCTGACGCCCTGCTCGTCAATGATCCGGCTTACGAGCTCATCCGGCTCGCGGGCTGGGTCGTCGTCGGGCTGTCCCATATCGCCAGCCTCCTCGCCTCGTCCGCACCCGTCAAGGATGCGAGGATCCCGCGCCCTAGAGCAATTTCTCGACCGAGCTCTTCGTGATGACGTAGCCCCAGGGGCCGGGGCCCTCGTCGTTGACGATGCGCTCGATGGTGCCCCAGTGGCGGACGAGCTGCTCGAGGTAGCCCCATGTCGCGAGGTCGCGCTTTCCGCCGAGCCAGAACACCCGGAGACCGACCTCGCGGAAACGCTCGATCTCCAGTGGGCGGGTGCGGATCCGCTTGTCTCGGACGAGTGCTACGAGCCCGCGGTCGGCTACTGCCCGCATCCATACGGTGTCGGGCGCCCCGAGGGGGCACTCCGGGATCAGCGGGTGGCCCGCGTAGATCGTGTCCTTGCGAGCCGCGCAGAGCGTCTTGCCGAGCCCGAGCGCGCTTTCATCCGCGTAGAACCGCAGCGCGTCGGGGTCCGCCGTCACGGTCCGCGCGCGAGCTACGCGGCGGCGGCCTGTCCGTTCAGGCGCCGGAGTTCGTAGCGCACGGCCTGATCGACCAGCGCGCGCGGGACGTCGTAGTTCTCGGCGATCATCTCCGGCGACTCTCCGGCCATGAACAGCTCGGCGATGATCTCGGTCCGGACACCGCCGCGGACGACGGGCTCGCCAAAGCCGCGAAGGGGATCGATGACGATGCCTTGGAGGTCGCTCGCGGGGCGGAGACGTTCGGGGACCGCCTCGTCGCTCTCCCCCGACCAGTCGATCGAGCGGCGGAAGGCTTCGGCTTCGTCGGACCACTGCACGACGGCCTGGCCCGTGCGGATCTCGACGAGCGCGAGCCTGCGTTCGAGCCCGACTCGCTCCTGGACCTCGCGCACGAGTTCCTGCCCGTGCGGCCGCAGCCATGTCCGCGCGGACGCGAGGGGATACGGCGTCTGCATCTCCTCACGCAACACCTCGATAACGGGGCGCATCCGGATCATCGGCACACCCGCGTCGCGGTACTCGGAGAGCAGCCGGGTTTCGACGAACTCGCCCCATGTCGCGATGTCGTGGCCAGTCGAGTCCTCGCGCACCACGGGGTCGTAGTATTTGCCCGCCCGTTCGTAGCCGTCGATCCAGCGCCGCGCCGTTCCGGCGGGCAGACCCAGGAGGCGGTCGACCTGGCCGAAGCTGTAGGTCTCGCGTTCCAGGAGGTTGATCACGTCCACCGGCATGGCCCGCCCGATCATCGCATGCCTGCTCCGCGCGCGGGCGCAATCTTGCAGCGGCGGCACGTCGCTCCCTGCTCGCGTTGAGGCGGATCTTCGGCTGGGGTAGGCTCGCCCGCATGGGGGGACTCGCGCGGTGTCGGTCAAGGCCCGGCGGGCGATCGGCTAGGGCGTGGGTCGCCGGGGTCGCAGCGATGCTGGCGGCGCTGTTGGCGCCAGCGAGCGCCTTCGCGGAGCTGGACGTCAGCGTCATCCACTACCGGGACCTCGGTCAGTCCGACTTCTCCGTCATCGCCAGCTCGTCGGACGGCCGAGTCAACCTGCACATCTCCTCCGGCGACTTCGTCTACGACTACGAGCTCGACTGGGTCGACAGCGCGGAGTTCCGCTGGTCGTGCAGGCGGACAGGCCTACACCGCTGGTCGGCGGTCGCGCTCTACCCAGACGGGACCAGCGAGGCGAAGCGAGGACGTTTCCGGGTCGGACGCTGCGAGACGCGGCGCGACCGTGTCGCTCGCACGACCGTCATGGACTACATCGACTCGGAGCAGTTCGCCAGCCAGTTCGTGAGCCGGATCTCGTGCCAGGTCCGCGTCGGCCGCCGCGGCCACCGCGCGAGGGTGTGGCGTTGCTCGGTCACGTGGAACGACGTCCGGCGTGAGTGCAGCTCTCGCTTCGACTACCGGCGCACGTCGCGTATCCGGTTCGGCGACGTCGTCTCACGCGACTGGTCGGTCCGACGGCGGTCGCCGTACCGCTGCTCCCGCTTCTTCTAGGCCCCAGCGCACCGGACGCCGCTGGCCAATTCGCCGTGACCTGCAGCCTTGACCAGCCGGCGCACGTCGGCGATCCCGCTTGTGAGGCGGCCGCGCGAAGGGCTGGCAGGCGGCCGGTACGCCCGCCCGCGTCAGGCGTCGCTTCGGCGGCGGCGCTCGCGCCGCAGGCTGCTGACATCGTCACGCCAGTCAACCCACTCCTCGATGATCGCGCTGCCGAACGAGTAGGCCAGCCAGCCGAGGACGGCTGTAGCCAGCCCGTGCATGAAGAGCCAGAGCCATTCCCCGATCTCGAACTTGTCTCCGTCGTACTCGGGCATGATCCGAACGGCGAACCAGTCCTCGAGCGCGAGCTGAACGAACACGCCACCGACCGCGAGGCCAATGACCGCAGCCGGGATGGCTATGAAGCTCAAGTCGAGGGCGAACTCAAGGGGCTCGAGGAGCCGCTCTCGGGCCCGGCTGCCCACTTTCCTCCAGTCCATGGGAGGACGCTATCCGAGCGCTACTAGGCGGCGAGCTGCTGCACCGTCGCGTTCAAGCGGTGCCCGTCGGGGCGTGGCGCGGCTCATGTGAGCTGGCCGACCTGATCGCGGGCCTCGAGCACCGCGTCGATGACCGCATGCACCTCTGCTGGCGCCCGCGGCCGGAGGCTCTCGGCGACGGAGAGTTCCCTGCCTGCCTCGTAGGCCTGGCTCACGCGCCGGAACCTAACTCACTGTCGAGCGCCCCCGCCGCGGATCTCGGCGAGCGCACGTCGCCCGCTGCCGACTGATTGGAGCCGGGGGGAGTCGAACCCCCGCCGCCCCGGGTGACAAGCCGGCCGGCCAACCGCTGCGGCCCGACGACGTATATCTGGAACGGCGCGAGCGGTGAGTAGCGCCAACGCGCCAACTTGCAGTGTGCGGAATCGTGGCGGTATGAGGCACGTCGATCGGCCACCAGCTCGAACCGACTGCGGCGCTGGTTCCCGCCGTGCCGCCTGCGACACTGCTGGTGGGCTTGTCCTGCCCTCACCGAATGGGCACCAATGGGCACCAGCGCCGCCCAGGGCCTCACGCGCCCGGCGGGCGTGAACGGCGGCGAAGTGGAGGAAGCCCGCTCCTAGAGCGGCTTAGAGCGATACGCGAGTGACGGGACTCGAACCCGCGACCTCCGGCGTGACAGGCCGGCGCTCTAACCAACTGAGCTACACCCGCATACGGTCCTGAGCCTAGCGGACCTCGGGCGAGTTGCCCGAGTCCTCCCCGTCACCCTCCCTGCGCGCCTTCACCTGGCTGATTCCCAGCCAGACGAGGAAGGCGATCACCGGCAGGAAGTACACGAGCTGGACGAGCCAGTGGCCGGCGTGGGCGAGCGGAATCGGCATCGGTTCCACGATAGCCACCCTCACGCGTTCGCCTGCGACAGCAGCCACAGCGCCAGGCTCGTGAAGCCGATCATGATCACGAGCATCCAGTACTGCGAGCGCACCGCGAGCTGCGCCTTCTCGTAGACCACCAGCGCCCGGTCGTGGGCGGAGGCCAGCGCGGCGCAGTGGCCGGCCACCACGAAGCCCACCTGCCAGTACCAGGCCGCGGTCGCCCCGATCACCCCGTAGTCGATCGTCCGCTCCAGGCTCGGGTCCTCCCCCAGCGGGTCCACCGCCAGGTATCCGATGGCCTGCCCCTGGTAGAGCAGCAGGGTGAGGTAGTGCGCCGCCACGTACACGAGCGCTATCGGCACGAGGGTGTGCACGAAGCGGCGCGCCAGGCCGGTGGTGTCGAAGCCCCCGCCCACGCTGCGGGCGCCCGCTATCCCGAGCCTGTAGAAGAGCGCGACCGCCACGATGGCGGCGATCAGCCCGACGCTGAACGACGCCTCGATCGCGCGGACCGGCGACAGGCCCAGCGAGCCGAAGAAGTCCGTGAGGTCGGGGGCGATGCCGCCCCACAGCGAGCCCTCCGACGCCCCGTCGAAGCTCACCGAGCCGATCATCACCGCCAGCATCGCGACCGTGCCCGGCACGGGATCGAGATTGCTCAACCCCGACAGCGGCCGGCGCAGCCCGATCTCGCGGCCCCGGCGCTCGAACGCCGAGATGCGGGAGAACAGGTTGAAGTAGACGGAGAAGGTCTCGCCGCGCTCGATCCAGCGATCCACCCCGTAGAGCGCCATCGCGATGAAGGTGAGCGCGGAGTAGACGATCGCGGCGATGGCGAGGTGCTCCGGCGAGTCGCCGTTGGAGTAGACCAGCTCCATCCACGCGAACAGCGCGAAGCCGATCGCTGCCGGCCAGCGGCCGAGCTTCTCCGGGTAGGGCAGCGGATCGGGCGCCTGGCGGGCCAGTCGTCCGAACAGCCAGCCCGCGGCCCGGCCGGCGGCGCGCCAGGGGTTGAAGGCCCGGAACACGTCGCCGAGCAGCACGCTGGCCGCCACGAGCCCGAGGAAGAAGATCACGTAGATGAACGTGGGCGCGAAGTTCGTGGTGGCCGACTGCACGCCGGCCAGGCCGCTGTAGACCGTGAGGCCGAGCAGGAACACGCCGATCGCGCCGGTGACGACCTCCAGCGGGCGCGAGGTGAGCACGCGCGACATCCACGGCGGCAGCGGCCGGAACCCCGCCTTCTCGAGGCGGGGCTCCGGCCACAGCACGGCCAGCGCGACGAACGACACGATCAGGACGACCGCCGCCGCCCAGCCGAACAGCCACTCGGGTATGGGCAGGTCAGACCGGCCCACCAGGCCGTGGGCGAGCACGAGCAGGTCGCGGCTCACGGCTCCACTCTCAGCTCGGCGATCTGGGTGTGCGGGCCCTCCAGCTCGACCTCGAAGACGCCCTCGATGTCGGCGTCGAACTCGAACCGCGCGGGCGCGTCCGGCGCGGCGTCCTCGATGATGTCGTAGCCGTGCACGTGCACCTGCTGCGGCCCGTCGGAGGTCACGGTCAGGCGCACGGTGTCGCCGGTGTTCACGGTGATCTCCTCGAGGCCGCCCACGGGCTGGCCGCCCTCCACGCGGATGCGCGTGGCCTCCGGCTCGGGCGGCTCGGCGGGCTCTGTCTCGGTCTCCGCCGGCGCGGTCTCGGCCGGCGCGGTCTCGGTCTGCGCCGGCACCGTGGCCGCGCCCGTGTCCGCCGGGTCGTCGTCGTCATCGCCGGGGCTGGCGATCACGAACGCCGCCACTGCCACGGCCACCGCGAGGGCGACCAAGCCGAATCGCTGCTGTCTGGACATGAAAGATGAACCTCCTGTTGATGGTCGTTCGCGGCACGCCCGGTTGCGGACGTGCCCGGGCCGTCAACGGAAGGAGGGTGGAGCTCGCCCGGCGAGGTTGAGGGCGAGGACGCCCGGGCGCGGAAGGGGGAGAAAGAGCGCGGGACGCAGCGGGGGGAGGGGCAGGCGCGGCGGCGCGGCACACGACCGCCGCGGCCGCGCGGCGAGCGCGATGGCGTCGCGCGCTCCGCGCAGGGCGAGCGCCACCAGGGCGCCGATCGCGAGCGCGAGGAGGTACGCCGTCCAGCCCGCGTGGCCGGCCAGCCCCTCGAGCCCGACCGGGTGCCCGTGGGCGAGCGCGCCCTCGGCCAGCTCCTGAAGCGAGTAGATGCCGGCGAGCACGGCCGAGTAGATCAGCCACGAGCGCGCGAGGCTCTCGGCCGGCCGGCGCGGCGCCGGCCCGTGGAGCCGGCGGAACTCCACCAGCAGCGCGAACACGAATGCACAGCCGGCCGCGACCACCAGCGCCAGCACGGCGCCCTCTACCCAGGACAGGTACGCGTGCCCGTGCTCCGCGGCCACGGTCCCGGCGTCGCCGCCGTAGCCCACGACGTAGCGCAGCTCGTGGAGCGCAAACGCGCCGGCGGCGATCAGCGCGGCGCGGCGAAGCAGGTCGGAGCCTCGGCCCATCCGGAGCAAGGATAGGTCGCGGGTCCGGGGGAGGCGCGGGCGCTCGCCCGGTGCTAGCGGGTGACGGCGCGCCGGTAGCGGCGCACCGACAGCACCGCGAAGACGGCGATCAGGCCCAGCGACCACGCCACGGCGCCCCAGACGTCGTTGCCGGCGGGCGAGTCGAGGAAGAGCGAGCGCGTGGCGTCCACCACGGTGGTGATCGGGTTGATCTCCGCGAACGCCTGGAGCCATGACGGCATCGACTCCACCGGGACAAAGGCCGACGAGGCGAAGGTGAGCGGGAAGATGGCGATGAAGCCGAGCGCCTGAGCCGACTCCGCCGACGAGGCGGTGAGCCCCAGGTAGGCGAAGACCCACGAGAAGGCGTACCCGAACAGCAGCATCATCCCGACGCCGCCGAGGATCTCGTAGAAGGGCGAGTCGAAGTTGAAGCCCACGAGCAGGCCCACGCCGATCATCACGGCGAGCGAGAGCACGTTCGTGGCCACGTCCGCGAGCGTGCGCCCGGCGAGCACCGCGGCGCGCGCCATCGGCAGCGAGCGGAAGCGGTCGATGAGCCCCTTCTTGAGATCCTCGGCAAGGCCGAGCGCGGTGACGAAGCCGCCGAACGTCATCGTCTGCACGATGATCCCGGGCATCAGGAAGTCCGTGTAGTCGTCGAAGCCGGGCGTGGCGATGGCGCCGCCGAAGACGTAGACGAACAGCAGCACGAACATGATCGGCTGCACGGTGAACGAGAGCAGCAGGTCGGGAGCTCGCGGGATGCGCGCCAGGTTGCGGCGGGCGAGCACGAGCGTGTCCGTGGCTGCGTTCGCGAAGGCCGTCATGCCACCGCCTCCTCCCGTGCGGGCTCCTCGTCCTCGGCTGCCTCGGCCGCGTGGCCGGTGAGGGAGATGAAGACGTCGTCGAGGGTGGGCCGGCGGACGGCGATGTCGTCAACGCCCACGCGCGCCTCGTCGAGCCGGCGCACCGCCTCCACGATGGCGCCGCGGCGCCGGCGCATGGGCACGCACACGTTGCCGTCCTGCAGGGCCGGACGCTCGTCGGCCAGCGCGCGCAGGGTCTCGATGGCGGCGTCCGCGTCGGCGACGTCCTCGAGCGTGACCTCGAGGCGCTCGCCGCCCACGCGGTCCTTGAGCTCGTCAGAGGTGCCCTCCGCGATCACCTTCCCGTGGTCGATGACCGCGATGCGGTCGGCCAGACGGTCGGCCTCGTCGAGGTACTGGGTGGTGAGCAGGACGGTGGTGCCCCGGCCACGTGCCCCTCGATGGTCTCCCACAGCCCGAGCCGGCTGCGCGGGTCGAGTCCGGTGGTGGGCTCGTCGAGGAAGAGCACCGGCGGGCGGGCCACCAGCGCGGCGCCCAGGTCGAGGCGGCGGCGCATGCCGCCCGAGTACGTGCGCACGAGACGGCCGCCGGCTTCGGTGAGGTCGAAGTCATCCAGGAGCTCCTCGGCCCGCACGCGGGCGGCGCGGCGGCCCAGGTGGTAGAGGCGGCCCACCATCTCGAGGTTCTCGAAGCCCGTGAGATTCTCGTCCACCGCCGCGTACTGCCCGGCCAGGCCGATGCGCGAGCGCAGCCGCGCGGCGTCGCGCACCACGTCGAGGCCGGCCACCTCCACCCGTCCGGCATCCGGCTCGAGCAGGGTGGTGAGGATGCGGACCGCAGTGGTCTTGCCCGCGCCGTTGGGGCCGAGCACGCCGAGCACGGTGCCCTCGGCTGCGGCCAGGTCGAGGCCGCAGAGCGCGCGGGTCTTGCCGTAGCTCTTATCGAGCCCCTCGGCGACGATGGTGTGGTTCGAGCTCATGCGGCGAGCAAAGTTACCGCCGCCCACACCGCCGGGGGGTGCGGTTAACCCGCCTCCCGCGGGCTCGGCGCGGGCACGTCCGGGGCGTCGGGCCCGTCGGGGTCGTCCTTGGCCTCGGGGTCGAAGCGGTAGCCGATCCCGAAGTGCGTGTGGATGTAGTCCCAGCCCGGCGATGCCAGCTCGAGCTTCTGCCTCAGCTTGCGCACGAACACGTCCACCGAGCGATCGCCGTGGGCCATGGCGTACCCCCACACGCGCTGGTACACGTCCTCGCGCTGGAGCACGCGCCCGGCGGCGTCCGCGAGCGTCTGCACCAGCTCGAACTCGCGCCGGGTGAGATCCACGCTGCGACCGCCGACGAAGGCCTGGAACTGGTCCCCGCGGATCTCGAGCTCGCCCGCCACCAGCGGGCCCGTGTCCTCACGAACGGCCGCGCGCTTGCGCCGGCGCACCACGGCCTCGACGCGCGCGATCACCTCCTCCGGGTGGCACGGCTTGGTGATCCAGTCGTCGGCCCCCAGCCGCAGCCCGCGCACGCGCTGCGCAACGCTGGATGGCCCGGTGCACACCACCACGCCCAGGCCGGGCAGCGCGCCGCACACGCGCTCGATGTAGTCCCACGCCTCCGGGCCGAGCACGGCGAGGTCCACCACCACGGCGTTCAGGCGCATGGCCAAGAGTTCCTCCGGCGGCACGGGCGCCGCGAGGACGCGATGCTCCCAGCCGACGCCGGAGAGGCGCTTGGCGAGCACGCGCACGAAGCCGGAGTCGGCATCGATCACGGCCAGTCGAACCGTTGCGGCGGAGGGAGTCACGGTGGGCGCGAGCGTCTGATGCCTCATCGCTCGGATCGAGTCTAGACAGGCGGCGACGGGCCCCCAAGGGGGCTTTACAGCTTCTTCACAGCCCGGTCACGCAGGGGTAACCGCGGCGCGCCCCGGCTGCGCCATCCTCGCGAGCGTGGAAGCGGCGAACCACGAGGTGCTCCACATCGGCCCGCTCGAGATCAGGTCCGCGGAGTTCGTCGTGCTGGCCGACGGCGCGCCGCTCCCGTTCACTCCGCACGAGCTCTACCTGCTCACCGCGCTGGCCCGCCGCGCCGGCCGCATCGTGAGCCGTGAGGAGCTTTTCGCGGTGGTGTGGGACAAGGACCGCCGCCCGGACGACCGCACGGTGGACGTGTACGTGCGAAAGCTGCGCCGCAAGCTCGAAGCAGCCCTGCCCGGATGGCGGTTCATCCACACGCACTTCGGCTTCGGATATCGCTTCTCCCCCGAGCCTTCACACGTTTTTCACACCACGGCGACAAGCCCGTAACAGACTTCGCGCCGGTGGCTGCGAGCGTCCGGTGCATGGACAAGGCAAAGACGTATCTCATGGCCGCAGCGGCGGCCTCCCTGCTGGCCCTCGGCGTCGCGGCATGCGGCGGCGACGATGATGACGAGTCCACCGCGGCAAGCGGTGGCAGCAGCCTCTCCGGGACGATCCGGATCGATGGCTCGAGCACTGTCGCCCCGCTCTCGGAGCCCGCGGGCGAGCTGTTCAACGAGGAGAACCCCGACGTCCGCGTGACGGTCGGGACCTCCGGCACCGGCGGCGGCTTCGAGAAGTTCTGCGCCGGCGAGACCGACATCTCCGACGCCTCGCGGGCGATCACGCCCGAGGAGGAGGCGCTCTGCGCCGAGAACGGCGTCGAGTACGAGGAGCTCGTCGTGGCCAACGACGCGCTCACCGTGGTGGTCAACCCGCAGAACCCTGTGACCTGCATGACGGTCGACCAGCTCAACCAGGTCTGGAACGAGGGCTCGGAGATCGCGAGCTGGAGCGACATCGACGGATTGGACGCCGACTTCGGCGAGGAGCTCCAGCTCTTCGGCCCCGGCACCGACTCCGGCACGTTCGACTACTTCACCGAGGCGATCAACGGTGAGGAGGGCGTGCAGCGCTCCGACTACAACAACGTCGGCGAGGACGACAACGCCACCGTCACCGGCGTGTCGGGCACGCCCGGCGGCATGGGCTACTTCGGCTTCTCCTTCTTCCAGGAGAACGAGGGCCGGCTGAAGGCGCTCGAGGTGGACAACGGCGAGGGCTGCGTGGCCCCGTCGCCCGAGGCGACCCAGGACGGCTCCTACGCGCCGCTCGGGCGCCAGCTGTTCATCTACCCGTCGGCCGAGGCGCTGCAGCGGCCCGAGGTCAAGGCGTTCGTCGACCACTACATCGAGAACAGCGACGCCCTGACCGAGCAGGCCGGCTTCATCGCCCTCACGGAGGAGCAGAAGCGGGAGTCCCTCGACAAGGTCGCGCAGCTGGCGGGCTGATGCGGCTCGAGGCCACCAGCCCGCGCTACGGCGAGAAGGCCATCTTCGGCCTTCTCGCCGCGTGCGCGGCCCTCTCGGTGGCCGTGACGGTCGCGATCGTGGTGTCGCTCGTCGGGCCCACGCTCGAGTTCTTCCGCGACGTGCCCATCGGGGACTTCCTGTTCGGCACCGAGTTCACGCCGCTGTTCGCCAACCCGGAGTTCGGGGTCCTGCCGATCGTGGTGGGCACCCTCAACGTGACCCTGTGGGCCCTGCTCGTGGCGATCCCGGTGGGGATCGGGACCGCCATCTACCTCTCGGAGTACGCGAGCCGGCGCGCCCGCAAGGTCATCAAGCCCACGATCGAGGTGCTGGCGGGCATCCCCACCGTCGCGTTCGGCTTCTTCGCCCTCTACACCATCACGCCGCTGCTCCAGGACGTCTGGCCGGCATTCCTGGGCGATCCCCCGACCGTCTTCAGCGCCGGCTCCGCCGGCATCGCCATCGGCATCCTGATCGTGCCGATCATCGCCTCGATCTCCGAGGACGCCATGTCGGCGGTCCCGCAGGGGCTACGCGAGGGTGCCTACGCGCTCGGCGCCACCCGCATGCGCGTGGCCCTGCGCGTGGTCGTCCCCGCCGCGCTGTCGGGCATCGTCGCGTCGATCGTGCTCGGCATCTCACGCGCCGTGGGCGAGACGATGGTCGTGCTGATCGCCGCCGGGAGCACCCCCAACCTCACGCTCAACCCGGGCGAGTCGGTGCAGGCGATGACGGCCTTCATCGGCACCACCGCCACGGGCGACGTCCCGACCGGGTCCATCGAGTACAAGACGATCTTCGCCGTGGGCACGCTGCTGTTCGTGATCACGCTGATCATGAACACGATCAGCATCCGGCTCGTGCGCAGGTACCGGGAGGTGTACGAGTGAGCCTGGGCACGCGCCGCACACAGCCGGCCATCGCGGGCGCCACGGCCGCCACGATCGCCTCGCTCGAGCGTCAGCCCGGCGCGGACGTGTGGAAGGGCCGCGCGTTCAAGGGCGTGCTGCTCGCCGGGGTCGGGCTCGCGCTGCTCGGACTCGTGGCGCTCATCGCAGACTCGCTGGTCGAGGGGGCTCCGCGCCTGGGACTCGACCTCGTCTTCTCCAAGGGCTCGAGCGATCCCACGAAGGCGGGCCTGCTCCCGGCGCTGCTGGGCAGCATCTACATCATGGGCGGCGTCGTGCTGCTCACCGTGCCGCTCGGCCTGGGCGCCGCAATCTACCTCGAGGAGTACGCAGACAAGACCCGCTGGTGGAACCGGCTCGTGGAGCTGAACATCCAGAACCTCGCCGCGGTGCCCTCGATCGTCTACGGCATCCTCGGCCTGGCCTTCATCGTCCGCGGCCCGGCGGACCTCGGCTTCATCCTCGCGGCCGGCGCGATCACGCTCGCGCTGCTGGTGCTGCCCACGGTGATCCTCGCCTCGCGCGAGGCCATCCGGGCGGTGCCGGACTCGATCCGGCAGGGCTCGCTGGCGCTGGGCGCGACGCAGTGGCAGACGATCCGCCGCCAGATCCTGCCGGCCTCGATCCCCGGGATCGTGACCGGCGTGATCCTCGCCATCTCCCGCGCGATCGGCGAGACGGCGCCGCTGCTGCTGGTGGGCGCCACGGTGTTCGTGACCTTCAACCCCGACTTCTTCGGGGCAGACGGCTACACGGCGCTGCCGGTGCAGATCTTCCAGTGGGTAACGCGGCCCCAGGACGAGTTCCGGGTTCTCGCGGCGGCCGCGATCGTGGTGATGCTGATCCTCCTTCTCGCGATGAACTCCTTCGCGATCTGGCTGCGCAATCGATACGAGCAACGGTGGTAGGAGACGACATGACAGACGCCCTGGCCCACGCTCCCGCGCCCGCCGCGCAACGGCGTGCCCCGGCCCCGGAGGTCGAGCCGGACAAGGTCTTCGAACTCGACGGCGTCACGGTGAGCTACTCGGGCGTGCCCGCCGTGCGCGACGTGAGCTTTCCCATCCACGAGAACGAGATCACCGCGCTGATCGGCCCCTCGGGCTGTGGCAAGAGCACGCTCATCCGCTGCCTCAACCGCATGAACGACCTCATCCCCGGGGCCGAGGTGGAGGGCAGCGTGCTCTACCACGGCGAGGATCTCTACGGACCAAGGGTGGATCCGGTGCAGGTGCGCAAGCTGATCGGGATGGTGTTCCAGAAGCCCAACCCGTTCCCCAAGTCGATCTACGACAACATCGCCTTCGGCCCGCGCGTGCTCGGCATGAAGGGCGACATGGACGAGATCGTCGAGCGGGCGCTGGTGCGCGGCGCGCTCTGGGAAGAGGTGAAGGACCGCCTTGACCAGAACGCCTTCGGCATGTCGGGCGGCCAGCAGCAGCGGCTGTGCATCGCGCGCTGCCTGGCCATCGAGCCGGACGTGATCCTCATGGACGAGCCCTGCTCGGCGCTGGACCCGATCTCCACCGGCCGCATCGAGGACCTGATGCTGGAGCTGAAGGAGGGGTTCTCGATCGTCATCGTCACCCACAACATGCAGCAGGCCGCGAGGGTCTCGGACCGCACGGCGTTCTTCACCGTGGAGCTGGACGAGGGCGAGAGCCACCGCAGCGGGCGCGTGGCGGAGTACGACGTGACCGAGAAGATCTTCACCAACCCGGCCGACCACCGCACCGAGCTCTACGTGACGGGGAAGGTCGGATGACGCGCGAGGCCTTCCAGGAGGAGCTGACCAAGCTCGAGGCGCAGGCGCTCGGCGGGATCGACCTGGTGGTGGCCTCGCTGGACCGCACCATCGAGGCGGTGGAGCAGCGCGACGTCGAGCTGGCCGGCATGGTCATCGCCGACGACGACCGCATCGACGGGCGCTACATGGAGGTGCACCAGGGACTGCTGTCGGTGCTCGCCCTGCAGGCGCCCGTGGCCACCGACCTGCGCGTGGCCGCCGCTCTCCTGCACGTGGTGGGCTACATCGAGCGCATGGGCGACCAGTGCGTGAACGTGGCGAAGATGGTGCCGCTGGACGGTCAGGACGCCCCGGTGGACCCGGCGATGGTGGCCAACATCATCCTGATGGGCCGCCAGGCCCGCTCGCTGGTCGAGCAGGCAAAGCGGGCGTTCCAGCGCCGCGACGTGGCACTGGCCCAGGACCTCGTGCGCCAGGACGACGAGATCGACCGGCTCAACCGCGAGTGCTTCCGACTCGCGCTCGAGATCGGCGACGACGCCGACCGGCGCGAGTGGGCGATGCACATGATGCTCGCCGCACGGGCGATCGAGCGCATCGGCGACAACGCGGTGGACATCGGCGAGCAGACGGCCTTCGTGGTCACAGGGCTCTTCCGTGAGTTCGAGGACGCGTCCCACCCCGTGTGACAAGCTGCGCTGCCATCGCCGTCGCCTGCATCGACATCGGCAGCAACACCACCCGCCTGCTGGTGGCCGAGGCAGACGACGGGCGGCTGCGGGAGCTGATGGCCCAGCGCGCGTTCACCCGCATCGGCCGCAGCCTGTCGGGCTCCGGGCGGATCCCGCCCGAGAAGCTGGCCGAGACCGTCGAAGTGGTCTCGCAACAGGCGCGCCTGGCCCGCGAGCTGGGGGCCGAGCGCATCGAGGTGGTGGCCACCGCCGCCATCCGCGACGCCAAGAACGGCGCCGAGCTCGCCGCGGTGATCGAGGAGGGCACCGGACTGGCGGTGCGCGTGCTCACCGGGCCGGAGGAGGCGCGGCTGGCTTTCGCCGGCGCCACCAAGACGCTCGGCGCGCCCGTCGACGGCGTGGTGGCCGTGGTGGACGTGGGCGGCGGGTCAACCGAGATCGCCGTCGGCACCGTTCCGGAGGGAGTGTCGTGGTGCGAGTCGTTCCGGATCGGCTCGGGCTTCCTCGCCGACGCCTACCTGCGCTCGGACCCACCGGGAATCGCCGAGCTGCAGGCGCTCCGCAGCCACGCCCAGGGGGTGTTCGAGGGCCTCGAGGTCCCGCCGGCGGCCTCCGCGGTCGCGGTGGGCGGCAGCGCCACATCGCTGCGGCGGCTCGTCGGCGCCGCGCTCGAGCACGAGACGTTCGAGCGCGCCCTGCGTGTGCTGGCCTCGACGCCCGTCGACGAGGTCGCGCGCCGCTTCGCGCTCGACCCCGAGCGCGTGCGGCTGCTGCCGGCGGGCATCGCAGTGTTCGAGGAGGTCGCCGATCGCCTGGGCATGCCGCTTTCGATCGGCAAGGGCGGGCTGCGCGAGGGCATCGTGCTCGACCTGATCGCGGGCGATGGCGAAGCCGCGTGAGATCGAGGGCATCGAATGCGGGACGCCGTTCCGCGAGGCCGCCGTGCGCGCCGTGGAGGTGCGCGCGGACGAGCTGTTCTCGTTCGCGGGCGGGGTGCTCGACACCACCGACATCGAGCGCGTGCACGACATGCGCGTGGCCACGCGCAGGCTGCGCGCCGCAATGGAGGTCTTCGCGCCCTGCTTCCCGCGCAAGCGCCACCGCAAGGCGCTGCGAGACGTGAAGGCGCTGGCGGATGCCCTGGGGGCGCGCCGCGACCCCGACGTGCACCTGGAGGCGCTCGCGTCCTACGCGCGCGAGCTGCCGGGCACGGACCTCTCAGGCATCGAGGCGAAGCTGGCCGCCCGGCAGGCCGAGGGCAACGCCGAGCTCAAGGAAGCGCTGGCCGACGTCGACCGCCTGCGCAAGCGCCTGAAGCGGCTCACCGAGGCGGCACGGGCGTGAAGGCGAAGAAGGTGAAGGGGCTCGACCCGGACGCCGAGCTCGCCGACGCGATGTGCAGCATCGTGAAGGTGCGCGCCAGGGAGCTGCGCTCGTTCGCACCGCGCGCGCTCGATCCGGCGGAGGCCGAGGCCCTGCACGACATGCGCATCGCCGCCAAGCGGCTGCGTTACGTGTTCGAGCTGGCGCAGCCGTGCTTCGGGGACGCCGCGCGGGCCCGCGCCAAGCGCGCCCGCGCGCTCCAGGACGCGATCGGCGCGGTTCACGACTGCGACGTGCTGCTGCCGCTGGCCGAGCCGGAGCCCGCGCTGGCCGCGGCGGTGCGGGCCCGCCGGAAGCAGCTGTTCGGCGCCTTCCTGGACACGTGGGGGACCATGGAGGAGGAGGAATGGGAGATCGCCCGATGACCGTCACCCAGGGGCAGGACAGCCTGCCGCTCGACTCGCCCGAGCTGTACTTCAACCGCGAGCTCTCGTGGCTGGACTTCAACGAGCGTGTGCTGGAGCTGGCCGAGGACGGGCGGGGGCCGCTGCTCGAGCGGGTGAAGTTCCTCGCGATCTACGAGTCCAACCTCGACGAGTTCTTCATGGTCCGGGTGGCCGGCCTGCACGACCAGGTGGACGCCGGGATCGACGCGGCCGGGGCGGACGGCCTGACGGCGTCGGCCACGATCGACTCCATCGCCGCGCGCGTGCGCGAGCTCGACCGCCGCCACGCGCGCGCGTTCGAGGACGTGACAGCGGCGCTGGGCACCGAGGAAGTGCGGCTCGTGGCCTGCGAAGACTGCGACGAGCACGAGCTGCGCGAGCTGGACAAGGCCTACCGCGAGCAGATCTTCCCCGTCCTCACGCCGCTCGCTGTGGGGCCCGGGCGGCCTTTCCCCTACATCTCCAACCTCTCCCTCAGCCTCGCCGTGCGGCTGCGCGACCCCGTGTCGGACGTCGAGGCGTTCGCGCGCATCAAGGTCCCGAAGGAGGTGCTGCCGCGGTTCGTGCGCGTGGCCGGGTGCACGTTCGTGCCGCTGGAGAGCGTGATCGCCCGGCACGTGGAGCGGCTGTTCCCGGGCATGGAGATCATGGGGCACGACTTCTTCCGCGTTACCCGGGACGCGGACTTCACGGTGTCTGATGAGGCCGATGACCTGCTGCTCGCGGTGGAGGACGAGCTGCGCCGGCGCCGCTTCGGCGAGGTGGTGAGGCTCGAGGTGAGCGCGACGATGGACCCCGGCCTGCGCGCGAAGCTCGTCGAGTGGCTCGAGGTCGAGGAGCGCCAGGTGTACGACGTGGACGGCCTGCTCGACCTGGCCGACCTCTGGGAGGTGCACGGCATCGAGGGGCGCAAGGAGCTGCGGGACGCGCCCTGGGCGCCGGTCCCGCTGCCGGCGTTGGAGGAGGACGCGTTCGCCGCGATCCGCGAGGGCGACGTGCTGGTCCATCACCCCTACGACTCGTTTTCCTCCAGCGTCGAGCGCTTCATCGCCCAGGCGGTGCGCGACCCGGACGTGCTCGCCATCAAGATGACCGTCTACCGCGTCTCAGACGACTCGTCGCTCGTGCCGCTGCTGATCGAGGCCGCCGAGCGGGGCAAGCAGGCCGTCTGCCTGGTGGAGCTCACCGCCCGCTTCGACGAGCGCCGCAACATCCGCTGGGCCCGCGCCCTGGAGGAGGCCGGCGCGCACGTGGTGCACGGGCTGGCCGGGCTCAAGACCCACGCCAAGGCGCTGCTCGTGGTGCGCCGCGAGGGCGGCGGGGTGCGCCGCTACGTGCACGTGGGCACGGGCAACTACAACGGCAGGACCGCCCGCCTGTACGAGGACCTCGGGCTGTTCACCGCCGACCCGGCCATCTGCGCGGACGTGGCGGACCTCTTCAACTCGCTCACGGGCATGGCCCGCTCGCCGGACTACCGCAAGGTGCTGGTCTCCCCCGACCACACGCGCCGGGGCATCGTCGAGGAGATCGAGGCCACGGTCGAGTCGCACCGCGCGGGACACGACGCGCGCATCGTGATGAAGATGAACTCGCTCGTGGACCGGGAGTGCATCGAGGCGCTCTACGCGGCCTCGCGGGCGGGCGTGCGCGTGGACCTCAACGTGCGCGGGATCTGCCGGCTGGTGCCCGGCGTGGCGGGTGTCAGCGAGAACGTGCGCGTCGTCTCGGTGGTGGGCCGCTACCTCGAGCACTCGCGCATCTACGGTTTCCACCGCAACGGCGAGCGGCGCTACTACATCGGCTCCGCGGACCTCATGCCGCGCAACCTCGACAACCGGGTGGAGCTGCTCACGCCGGTGGAGGACGCCGCCGCGGTGGCCGAGATCGAGGACACCCTGGAGCGCTGCCTGGCCGACGACACCTACGCCTGGGACCTCGGCTCCGACGGCCGCTGGAGCCGTCGCGCGGGGCGCGAGCGATCGGTGCAGGACGAGCTCATGCAGCGGACACTCGACAGGGTGTCTGACACCGTGTCACAGCCGTTACCCTAAGGAGTTCCCGGCACCCGCCGATACAGGGTTCGCACGGGAGCCCCTGCACCCCATGCCCACCGCCGTCCTCCGCGATTCCTCGCGCGTCCAAGCGCTGTGCTCCGGCCGCCCGAGGCGGAGGGCGAGCTGATGGCCGGCCTTGCCGCCGCGGGCGTCCGCGAGATCGAGCTGCGGCGCGCCACCGACCTGGCGCTGCTGGGCGAGCGGCGCCTGGCTCAGGCCCAGGCGCTGGCCGGCATCGGCAGCTGGGAGTGGGACATCGCCGGCGGCCGGGCGATCTGGTCCGAGCGGGTCTACGAGATCATGGGCGTGGATCCCGCGCTGTCGGCATTCTCCCACGACGGCTTCATGGACCACGTCCACCCCGACGACCGCGAGCGCGTGAAGGCCGAGATCCAGGCGGCCCTCGGCGGCGAGCGGCCCTGGTACGAGTACGAGTGCCGGATCCGCAGACCCGACGGGGAGCAGCGCAGCATCACGGTGCGCGCGGACGTGGAGCACGGCTCCGGCGGCCTGCCGCGGCGCAGCACCGGCATCGTGCGCGACGTCACCGCCGAGCGCGCCGCGGAGCGCGCCCTTGCCGACACGGCGCGGCGACTCGCCGAGGCCCAGTCCATCGCCGGGATGGGCAGCTGGGAATGGGACCTGCGCGACGGCTCGACCACGTGGTCACCGCCCCTCTACGAGCTGTTCGGTCACGACCCCGCGGCCCAGATCCTCGACTACGCGCGGATCATCGAGCGCGTCCACGTCGACGACCGCGATCGGACGGCCGCCGAGATCGAGTCCGCGATGGCGGGCGCCGGGTCCTTCGACGTCTCGGCCCGGATCGTCCGCTTCGACGGCGAGCCACGCTGGGTTCGAGCGCGCGGCGAGATGATGCGAGACGACCGCGGCGAGCTCCTGCGAATGCTCGGCACCATCCAGGACACCACCGCCGCCCGCCGGTCCGAGTCGCTGCTGCGCGAGGCGGAGCAGCGCTTCGGCACGGCGTTCGAGTCCACCAGCTCCGGCATGGCGCTCATCGACGTTGAGATGCGGCGCTTCCTGCGCGTGAACACGGCGCTCTGCGTGGGCCTCGGCCGCCGCCGGGCGGACGTGCTGGCGATGGACCCCACCGCCCTCCTGCACTCAGACGACGCGCAGGTCGACGAGGGCGCGCTGGCCGAGCTCGTCGCAGGCCGGAGGCGCAGCATCGAGTTCGAGCGCCGCTTCGTGCTGCCCAGCGGCGAGATCCGGATCGCCCTCGTCCACATCGGTCTCGTCCGCGATGCAGAGGGGGAGCCGCTCTACTTCGTCGTGCAGGCGCGGGACCTGACCGACCAGCGCCGGGCCGAGGAGCAGGTGCGCTTCCACACGCTGCACCATCCGCTCACCGGCCTGCCCAACCGCACGCTGTTCCTCGACCGCCTTCGCCACGCCCTGCTCCAGGCAGAGCGCCGTGGCTCCACGATCGCGGTTCTCGTCATCGACATCGACCGCTTCCGCGTGGTGAACGAGCGGTTCGGGCTCGCGGGCGGGGATCACGTGCTGAAGACCGTGGGGCCTCGGCTGGCCCGCGGCCTGCGCGACTCCGACACGGTCGCCCACCTGGGCGAGGACCTCTTCGCGGTGGCCTGCGAGGACCTCGCGGACGAACACGAGGCGATCGAGCTGGCTGCCCGCCTGCAGCGGGCGGTCGGGCGGCCCGTGGACGTGGACGGACAGTCGCTCCAGCTCGCGGCCAGCATCGGCGTGGCGCTGGCCGCGACCGGCGGCGGCCAGGCCGAGGACCTGGTGCGGGACGCCGAGTACGCCGCGCTCGGCGCGCGGGAGCGCGGCGGCGGACGCTGGGAGGTGTTCGATCCGGCGCTGCGGTCGCGTCTGGTCGACCGCCTCGAGCTCGAGCTCGAGCTGCGGACCGGCATCGAGGGCGGCGAGCTGCGCGTGCACTACCAGCCGGTCACGGCGTTGGACGCCGAGACGCTGGTGGGATACGAGGCGCTCGTGCGGTGGGAGCACCCCGAGCGCGGCCTGCTCCATCCCGGTGACTTCCTCCCCGTGGCCGAGGAGAGCGGGCTCGACGTCCCGCTCGGGTCGTTCGTGCTCCGCGAGGCCTGCCGCCAGGTCGTGGCATGGGGGGACGAGGACCCGGAGTGGGAGCACGTCGGCCTGGGCGTGAACGTGTCCGCCCGGCAGCTGGACCAGCCGGGCTTCGTGGGTGAGGTGGCCGAGGTGCTGGCCGAGACCGGCATCCGCCCCGCGCGCCTGCGGCTCGAGCTCACCGAGACGGACCTCATGCACTCGGCGGACCCGGTGGGCACGATCGAGCGGCTGAAGAAGCTCGGCGTGCGCGTGATCCTCGACGACTTCGGCACCGGCTACTCGTCGCTCTCCCATCTCCGCAGCTTCCCCGTGGACGGGCTGAAGATCGACCGATCGTTCGTGGCCGACATCGACACCGACGTGCAGTCGGCGCAGATCGTGGACGCCATAGTGGCGATGGCGCGCGCGCTCGACCTCACCGTCGTGGCGGAGGGCGTGGAGACCCAGGAGCAGCTCGCAAGCCTGGCGGCGCTGGACTGCCACATGCTTCAGGGCTTCCTGCTCGGGCGTCCGGTTCCGCCCGCCGACGTGCGCCGCGACTGGACGCTGCCGGCGCGATAGGGTCGCGGGCCTGTTGGGAGCGGCCGGACTGCCGGTGGATGCCGCTTGAACAAAGGTGACGCAGGCGTCAGACTGCCTGCGATGCTCCGGCTCGCCGCTGCCGCCTGCGCGCTCGCCCTCGCCATCCCGGCGGCGGCGCTCGCCGAGGACGCACCGTACGTCGAGTGGGCCAACCACCTGCCCGCGCTGCCGGGCCAGTTCACGCCCAACACCTTCGACGACTGCGCCGACGCCGATCCCGCCTGCGTGCAGGCCACCCTCGACGAGATGTATCGACGCTACGGCGAGCTGATCGCCGCGGACTGCGACCACAACGCCGTGTTCGCGCTCACCTACATACGCGTGACCGAGATCTACGCGGAGAACGCGCACAACGGGTTCTTCGAGGAGGAGGACTTCCTCGCCCGCGAGGACGCGGTCTTCGCCCGGCTCTACTTCGACTCCTACGACGCGTGGGCGGCCGGCGAGGACGCGGCGGTGCCGCCGGCGTGGCAGATGGCGTTCGACACCGCCCGCGACCGCGCGGTGCCCGCGCTGGGCAACATGCTCCAGGGCATCAACGCGCACGTGAACCGCGACATGCCGTTCATGCTCGCCGGGCTCGGGCTCACCAAGCCCGACGGCACCAGCCGCAAGCGCGACCACGACGCCATGAACGAGCTGCTCAACCGCGTCTATGACGACGTGATCGCGGAGATGACACAGCGGTTCGACCCCAGCGTGGACGACTTCGACCCCCCCGGCGCGCTCGACAACCTCGCCGGCTTCCAGATCCTGCCGCTGTGGCGCGAGGGCGTGTGGCGCAATGCCGAGCTGCTCACGCTGGCCACCACGCCCGAGGCGCGCGCCGGGGTGGCGCAGTGGATCGAGCTGTATGCGCTGCTGCAGGCGCAGATGATCCGCTCCGGGTTCGGGTACCGCGGCGACCAGGACAGCACGGAGCGCGACGCGCACTGCGCGGCCCAGGACAACTCGGTCGAGGACGCGCGCCCGCCCGCGGAGTGATCGCCCTCGCCACCTGCGAGGACCTGCCCGAGCTCGATCCCGACGACGCCGCTCTCGTCACCGCCCTGCGCGGGCGCGGGCTGGACCCGCGGCCGGCCATCTGGAGCGACCCGGAGGTGGACTGGGCGGCCTTCGACCTCTGCCTGATCCGCTCTGTGTGGGACTACTTCCACCGGCCGGGCGAGTTTCTCGACTGGGTGGACCGCGCCGGCGCGGCCGTGCCCATGTGGAACCCGCCGGAGACCCTGCGCTGGAACGCGCACAAGTCCTACCTGCGCGAGCTCGAGGCCGCGGGGGTGCCCACGATCCCCACAGCCTGGCTCAAGCGCGGCGACCCCGTGGACCTGAGGACGCTGCTCGCCGAGCGCGGCTGGGACGACGCCATCGTGAAGCCGGCAGTAGCGGGCGGGTCGCTGGGCCTGCACCGCGTGGGCGAGGGACGGGCGGCGCAGGCGCACGTCGATGCGCTGCTCGAGTCCGGCGACACCATGGTGCAGCCCTTCCTCCCCTCCATCACCGGCGGCGAGCTCTCGATCGTGTGCGTGGACGGTCAGCCCGGCCACGCCGTGCGCAAGACGCCGCGGGCCGGCGACATCCGCGTCCAGCCCGAGCACGGCGGGCTGGTGGAGCGGGCCGAGCCGGATGCCCGCGAGGCCGAGGTGGCCCGCCGCGTGCTCGACGCCCTGCCCCATCCCGCGCTGTATGCCCGCGTGGACCTCGTGCGCGGCCGCCAGGGCGATCCGCTCCTCATCGAGGCCGAGTGCATCGAGCCGCGGCTCTTCCTCGCCCACGACCCCGACGCCGCCGGGCGGGTGGCCGCGGCGGTGGCGGAACGACTGGACGGATCGCCGCCAGCATGAGACCAGGTTGAGACCCCGCTGGTACTGACCGCCACGCGCGGCGCCCCTACGTTCGGCACATGGGGTTCTTCAAGGACATCCGTGTCGCCGAGAACGGGCGGGCGGAGCGGCTGGTGGCCGTGGGCGCGCTCGGCTGGGCTCGGATCGACGGCGTCCACGACACCGGCCTGACCGCGGGGGACGACGCCGCGCTGATCTTCGACCTCACGGTCGAGGTGCCCGGGCGCGAGCGCTACCGGACCGCGCACACCCAGGTCGTGTCGCGGGACGCGGCGGAGCGGCTCAAGCAGGGCGCGCGGGTTCCCGTGCGCGTGGACCCCGAGGACCCCACCGAGCTGCTGCTCTCCTAGGGGCGCCGCCGGCCGGTCAGCGCGTGGCCGTGGCCCATAGGTCGCCGCCACCGAGGCGGCGCGTGAGCCAGTGCGCGGCGAAGCGATGGTAGGTCGTGCGCGCGCGCCCCGGGGGGACGAAGCCGTCGTAGACCACCTGCCCGATCCACGCCCGCGGCCCCGAGAGCCCGGCCCGCTTCAGGGAGCGGCGCAGCGAGCCCACCGTCTGCTCGTTCACGTGCATGAGGCGCTCGTGCTCGTTGCGTGGATCCCTCGGCCAGGCGCGCAGCCGCGGCGGCCAGAGCACGCGCTGGAGGCGGTAGGTGACGTCGTAGATCGTGCGGTTGGGCAGCGTGTGCACGAGCACGCGGCCGCCGGGCGCGAGAATGCGGCGCGCCTCGAGCAGCGCCTGGTGGAACTCGTCCGGGGCCAGGTGCTCCACGAAGTCGAGCATCGTCACGAGGTCGGCGATGCCGTCCTCGAGCGGGAGCCGGCGGGCGTCGGCCTGGATGACCTCGGCACGGTCGCCCACTCCGTGCTTGGCCAGAGTGGTGCGGGCCAGCTCGACCGCGGCCTCGGCGTACTCCACACCGATCGCCCGCGTGGCGCCCTGACACACCGCCACGGCCAGCAGCTCACCGCGGCCGGTGCCGACGTCCACCACCGTCTCGCCCTCGCGGAAGCCGGCCATGTGGAGAGCGCCGGGGTACATTCCGTGCCAGGCCTCGCCGCCGGAGTCGCGCCACTCCTCATAGCCCGCACAGGCATGCAGGTAGTAGTCCTCGTCGTAGACGTCGGCGGGGACCGCGGGTGGCGGCAGCGTGCTTGTTGCCCGTGCTTCGATCGTTCCTCCTACGCCCGGCATCCCGCCGGGCGCCTTCCCACAGCCGATCGTAGCCTCGATCCGGCCCCGCCGCTACGGTCTCGACCCGTGCGCCTGATCGTCGCCCGCTGCGAGGTCCGCTACTCCGGCCGCCTGGAGGCCGTGCTGCCCGAGGCGCTGCGCCTGCTCATGCTCAAGTCCGACGGCTCGGTGATGGTGCACTCCGACGCCGGCGGCTACAAGCCCGAGAACTGGATGACGCCGCCCACGGTCGTGGAGGAGGACGGCGACGGCATCGTTGTGCGCAAGCAGGGCGCCGAGGACCGGCTCGACATCCGCCTCGCCGAGGTGCTGTCAGACGTCACGCACGACATGGGCGAGGCGGCGGCGCTGCAGAAGGACGGCGTCGAGCGGCACCTGCAGGAGCTGCTGGCCGAGTCGCCCGAGTGGTGCGGGGAGGGCTTCCGGCTCGTGCGGCGGGAGTGGCCCACCGACATCGGCCCGGTCGACCTCATGTGCCGCGACGCCGAGGAGGACTGGGTGGCCGTGGAGATCAAGCGAATCGGCACGATCGGCGCCGTCGAGCAGCTCTGCCGCTACCTGGAGCGCATCAGGCTCGACCCGGCCCTGGCGTCGTGCCGGGGCGTGCTGGCCGCCCAGGTCGTCAAGCCCCAGGCGCGGGTGCTTGCGGAGTCGCGCGGGCTCGGCTGGGTCGAGGTGGACCTGGCGCTGCTGCGCGGCGAGCGCGAGCCCGACCTGACCCTCTTCGCCCAGTAGCCGCCTAGGGCTGTGCAGGCGCCGGCGCGGCCGCGGTGCGCTCCGCGAGCCGGGCGCGGTGGCGGCCGCCGAGCGCGCCGAGGATCACACCGAAGACGGTCGTGATCGCCACGAGCAGGATCTCGGGGTGGGGAAGCTCCGCCTTGGGCTCGGAGTCGAAGAACAGGCCGTGGGCGAGCAGGATCCAGACGCCGAACTGCATCCCTCCGACCAGCCCGCGGTAGGCGCCGTAGCGGGGGCCGGCGTGCTCCAGGCCCGCGCCGTAACCGCCGGCGATGCCGAGGATGGCCAGCACGAGATAGGCGATCTCGGAGATGCCCAGCATCACGCCCGCGATCGCGCCGAAGAGCGACGGAACGACGACCACGAGCAGCAGCTCCTGGCCCGCCGAGCGATCGTCGAGCAGTGGTGGAAGCCGGTTCGCCATTCTCATCCTCCTGCCGGGGCCGCGGCGATCCTATCCGGCCCGGGCAGGGATTCGGAAGCCGTCCGTCGGGGAAAGGAGGATGTCGGCGTGATCTTCAGCATCCTCCTCTTCGCCGCCGTGGGCTTCGCCTTCGGCTACGCGTTCGGTGGCCCGGTCGCCTGGATCGTCGCACTCGGCCTGCCCACGCTCGTGGCCCTCGCCACGGTCGCGGGCGACGGATTCGACGACTTCAACTTCGTCGCCTTCGTCGTCACCCTGCTGCTCAGCGGCTTCGGCGTGATCGTGGGCGCCCTGCTCCGCCGCCGCGGCGAGCAGCGTCCGCGCGAGGCCTGACGGCGCTCAGCGCACAGTCACCACGCGCAGCTTCCGCTCGCCCTTCGGCGTGGAGACCACGGCCACGTCGCCGGGGCGGCAGCCCGCCAGGGCGGCGGCCATCGGGGAGTCCGACGAGAGCAGGCCCTTCGCCGGCTCGGCGTCCCGCGACGAGACGATGCGGTAGACCAGCTGCCGGCCCGAGTCGTCCTCGACCTCGAGCGTGGACCCGAACCCGGCGACGTCGCCGGTCACGGCCTCCACGACGGTGGCGGTGCGGATCCGCTCGAGCAGCTTGTTGATGCGCGCCTCCAGATGCCCCTGCGCATCCTTGGCCGCGTGGTACTCGGCGTTCTCCTTGAGGTCGCCCCACTCACGCGCCGTCTTGATCTCGGCTGCGATGGCGGCGCGCCCCGCGGTCTCGAGCTCGGCGACCTCGGCGCGCAGCGCCTCGAGGTCCTCTGCGGTCATCACGTTCTGCTCCATGGGCTCCTTCGGTGGCCGTGGACGGCGTTCCTGCAGCGAACAAAGCTAGCGGCGGCGCGGGCGATCTCGCGGCCCGTGCGTGCAGGGCACTCAACCGACAGACTGTGCGGGTGAGAATGAGAATGGGCGGTGCCCGGCTCGAACGGGCGACCTCCTGCTTGTAAGGAGCGAGCAGCTCCTGCTTTCTGTTGCCATGGATGCCGAATGGTCCTTCGGAAGCGGGTCCCCTCAACAAGGCGTACCCAGGCTGCTGCTACCTGGTGCGCTTTGCTGCTTCCAATGCGCTTCCAGATTGGGGCGTGACTTCGCGTACGTCGCCAGCCGGCGTTCCAGGCCGCGCTACAGCCGTACTCGGCCGTTCCCGCGGAGATGCTCCGTTGACGGTCGCCTGACAGCCGACCGGCCGCTCTCCCTTCAGGCGACCGCTACCTGTCGTCGTCGAGCACGTTGCCCTCTTCGCGTCGCAGCAGCCACGCACCAAGCAGCGCCAGCCCGGCGGCGAGCGACGCCAGCACGGCGGCCTCGAAGAACGCTGCGCTGAGGTCTCGGGCGAGCGTCAGGGGGGCGACGTCACCGCCGAACGTGTCGGCTTCGTCGAGCGTCTGATGCTTGATCGTCGTGTAGAGGTCGAGTGCGAGCACCGCGGCGGCGGCCGCGGCCGTGATGCGACTGACCCAGAACACCACGGCCCCGGACGACGTCGCCGGCGAGGCGGGGAAGACCCGGATCGCCGCGCCGAGTCCGGCGGCGAGGGCGAGCACGGCGATCACGACGACCAGCCCTGTCTCGGACATCAGCTACCTCCAGGTCGAGCGGCAGCGTCCCCGCCTTCGGCAGACGCTACTCGAGCGCGACCAGGAGCGCCAGGAACCTGCTGCGCGCTCACGCGAGCTCGAGTGCCGCGGCCATCGGAAGCTGCGGCCTGATCCCGGCGCGCGGCCGCCCGCCTGCTCACGTCCTGTTGTGGAGCGAAAAGTCCGGCGGCTAATGGGCGGTGCCCGGCTCGAACGGGCGACCTCCTGCTTGTAAGGCAGGCGCTCTACCAGCTGAGCTAACCGCCCTTGGCGACGCGGCCCGCGCCGCGCGCCTCGTAAGGGTACGGCCCGCGCCTACCGGGGAGCGCGGCGAACCCGCACGGCCGCGACGGCTCGCCGGTAGCCGCGCTTGCGGGCCACAGCCCTGACGCGCCCCGGCCGACGCATGCATGCACGTACACGCGCGTAGCCGTCGCGCCGCGTGCGGGCACGCCGGCCCGCGATTCGCACGGTCGCTCCCCGCACCGGGCGCCGCCCGCGGCGCAGGCGCGTGGTTGCGCGGAACGTGAAACGGTGGCAGCCGGCCCGGACGCGGCGCGGGCGCATGGAGAGGCTCATGCGGCGGGCGCGCCGGGTGCTCGCCGGCGCCGCCGCGGCCGGCCACACGTCCTCCTCCACACGCACCGCGTAGAACCCCGCGGTGCCGTCCGAGTACCAGACCTCCCTGCGCTCCGGCACGACCACCGGCTGCGACATGGCGAACGAGCTCGGCTGGAACCCGTTCTCGAAGCGCGGGCGTGTGGGCGCGACGAAGTAGGCGATCTCCCTGGGCCGCGTCAGGTCGCTGATGTCGAAGACCCGCAGGCCCGACGCGATGAAGGAGCACGCGACGACCGTCGGGTCGATGCGGCTCGGCAGGCCGCAGTAGTGCGCCGCGTAGCCCTGCACCGGGCTGAAGGCGCCGGGATCGTCGGCGGCCGCGGCGTGCTCCTCGGGCTGGTTGACCTGCAGGCGCAGGTTGGCGACCACGCGCGGGTGTGTCTCGTCCGAGATGTCGATGATGCGAGCGGCGCCGACGGCATCCGGATCGCCTCCGCCGGACGTGCCGGCCGTGTACTCGTCGATCTCGAGCAGGTAGGGCCTGCCGTCGCGGGTGAAGGGGAGGGCGTTCTGCGGGATCGCGGCTCGGTCCCAGGTCAGGCGGCTGATCTCGCGCGCCTGCGGGGACGCCGTGCGCTCCTGGATCTCGGTGGTGTCGAGCACGAGCAGCTCACCGCCGGGATCGGCCACGTAGGCGCGCGTTCCGTCGTCCGAAAGCGACAGCCCGTGCGAGCGCACCTGACCCTGCCAGATCGCCGAGGGCGCCGCCGGATCGGTCACGTCGATCGCGGTGACCGACGCGGTTGCGGTCGAGGCCGCGTAGAATGTGCGGCCGTCCGGCGAGAAGCCGCTCTCATGGCCCAGGCGCGCGACCGGCCCCGTGAACCGCAGGACCGGGTGGCGGCAGTCGTCGCTCACGTCGTAGATCGAGACGAGCCCCGGGTACGTGGTGGGATTGCCGAGCACTGCGGCGAGCAGCCCGCGCTCCGCGTTCAGGACCAGTGACTCGTGAGGCGAGAGCATCGGCAGCTCGGTCAACCGGTCCGTCTGCACCGGGTTGCCCGGGTCGGACATGTCGAGGACGACCACCCCGAACGAAGTCGCGTCGGCCTTCAGGACGTTGAAGGGAACGAGCAGCGCCGTGTCGTAGTAGGCGCACTCGCGCCCGGAACGATCGCGGTGACGCAGCACCTTGAAGCCGCCAGAGACGCCATGGCGCCCCACCAGCGTGGCATTGCACCACAGGCCGTCGTCGGCGGCGCCGGCCGGCACCCGACCCTGGACGTCCGGCTCCGGCCTGGATCCGGGGCGGCACGGCACGTGGGGAGTGGCCTCGAGCGAGGGCTCGGAGTTCATCTGGGTGGCCACGCGCTCGAGGTCCTGCCCGGAGCCCTGGCCGATCGCGAACAGGTCGTTGAGGGGCATGCCGTTCTCGCTCGCGCCCGAGTGGAGCGGATGCGCTGCGGCGGCGGCCGGCAACGCAAGGGCGGCGCAGCAGGCGAGTAGGGCCGAGCGTCTCCAGGGCGTGACGAGTGTGTGCAGGCCGGGCATCCGCGGAAGCGCCAGTGTGGCACCGGCACGGGTAAGCCGCGCCGGCCCGTCCGCAGGCCGCCGGTGGCAGGGCCCTAGGATTCCCGGCGTGAACTCGCAGCTCTTCTGGCGCTCGCTCCTGGCCCAGGTGGTGTGCGCCGGCCTTCCGTTCGCCGTGCTCGTGGCCCTGCCGCTGCCGGAGGACCTGTTCGAGGACTACGGCTTCATCGTCGGGCCGGCCGTCTGGCTCGCGGCGGCCTTCGTCGCGTCGCGCTTCATCCCCGCGCCCACGTCGCTGGTCATGTTCTCCGCGCTCGCCGGCCTGGTGGCCGGGACGATCGTGATGCTCGTGACCTCGCACACGGCCGGCGGGATCGTGGCGCTGCTCGTGTTCGCGGCGTCGTGCGCCGGCTACGACGAGGGGCGCGAGGCGGTCGGGGCAGGGGCAGGCCGCGGCGGGGACGAGGATCGCGCGGCGTAGAGACGCCTACAGGTCGAGCTCGAACCAGATGCGGATGTGCGACTCGCCCCGCTCGAGCGCCCAGCGGTCCGCGAGCCGGTCCACGAGGTAGAGACCCCAACCGGAGGACGCCTCGGGCTCGAAGGTGAACGGCGACGGCTCGAAGGCCCAGCGCTGGCCGTAGTCCTTGACCTCGACATGCAGCCTGCCGTCGTCCAGCTCGACATCGAGCTCCACCCACGCGGCGGCCGTCCCGGCGGGCCGCTGAACCCGGCTGGCTATCAGCTCGGTGACGAGCAGGCGCACGTCGCTGAGGGCGACCTCGTCGATCTCGCTGGAGAGAGCGTCGACCGCCTGGCGCGCGGCGAATGCCGCGTCAGGACGTCGAGGGAGCCGGAGTCGAGATCCGATGCCCTGGACATCCCCCATCCGGGCGGATGCTACGCCGATCGAGCCACGGCATGGGCAGTTGATAGCCCCGGCGAGAATCGAACTCGCGCTCCCTGGATGAAAACCAGATGTGCTGACCGTTACACCACGGGGCCGCCGCCGGGAGGGAGTCTAGGGGGGCCATCCAGGAATACGGCGGCTTCGAGCAGCCGCGATGGCTCGACCTACCAACGCGTTAGGCCTACGGCGATCCGGGTAGGCCACCCTCGTTCGCTGCCGACTGAGTAGGAGGACGCACCCGTGGCCGAGATGACTGCCAGAGACGCCAAGCTCATCCAGTACCTGAACGAGGCCTTCGGCAAGGAGAAGGAGCTCGAGACGGCTCTGCAGGCGCACATCGCGATGACCACGCGCGCGCCCTACAAGAAGAAGCTGCAGGAGCACCTGCGCGAGACCAAGCGCCACGCCAAGGAGGTCGAGCGCCGCATCAAGAAGCTCGGCGGCAAGGCCGAGGCGCTGTCCGCTCCCGGACCGGACGCGGTTGGCGAGACCGCCGGCAAGATGGCGGGCGCGGCTCGCAAGGCCGTGGCCGTCGCCAAGGGCCCGGTGCACGCCCTGCGCGGCACCGGCGAGCAGGAGAAGATGCTCAAGAACGCCAAGACGGAGTTCTTCAACGAGGCGGAGGAGATCGCCACCTACCGGGCGATCGAGACCCTGAGCGAGAAGGTGGGGGACAAGGAGACGGCCAAGCTCGCCCGCGCGATCCTGCGTGAGGAGGAGCGGATGCAGAAGTTCCTCGAGCGGCTGATCCCCCAGCTCGCGAAGGCGGTCGTCACCGAGGAGATCCCGGCGTCGGAGCGCAACGGGTCGCGCCGCCGTCGCAGTGGCGCGGGCTCACGGAGCAGCGGCCGGTCGGCCGGCGCCTCGTCGCGGTCGGGCTCCACGTCGCGCTCGTCCTCGGGCCGCGCCAAGTCATCGGGCCGGGCGAAGGCCTCGGGCCGCGCCAAGTCCACAACCCGCACGACGCCGTCCAAGCGCGCGTCCTCGGGCCGCGCCTCCTCGGGCCGGGCGAAGACCGCGAGCCGCTCCGCGTCGTCGCGCTCGCGCGCCTCGGGGTCGCGGAAGTCCGGGTCCTCGAGCGGCACGCGCTCGCGCAGCCGGTAGCCACGCGCGGGGGGCGCCGGTTCGCTGGCGCCCCGCGCTCGTCGCCCCTACGATGGCCCCCGTGCCGACCGTGATCGCACGGCGGGCCGCCCTCGCCGCCCTCGCCACGCTCTTCGTGCCGCCGGCAGCTCCCGCGGCGGCCCAGCGCACATTCGGCACGCCCCCGATCCCGATCTCCGTCGGGCCCGGCGGCCAGGCCGCGAACGGCCCGTCGGGCGGCGCCGCTCTCTCGGGCGACAATCGCAGGGCACGCATCGCCGCGTACCACTCCGACGCTTCCAACCTGGTGTCGGGCGACGGCAACGACGTCAGCGACGTGTTCATCTGGCGGCGCCCCCGGGGCTCCAACGGCCTCAACCTGCCGCGGCCCGTGGGCACGGTCCAGCGAGTGAGCCTGGCGGGCCGCTCGGGCGAGGCCAACGGCCCCTCGCTCAACCCCTCGGTGGACGGCTCGCTGCGGCGCTCGCCCAACTGCGTGGCGTTCCAGTCGCAGGCCACCAACCTCTCGGGCGCCGATCGCGACAGCCGCTGGGACATCTACGTGCGCGACCTGCGCCGCCGCCGCACCACGCTTGTCTCGCGCGGCATATCACCCGACGCCACCGACCCGGCCATCGACGGCGGCTGCCGCCAGGTGGCCTTCCAGGCCGGGGGGAGAGCCTATCTCGGCAACACGCGTGGCAGCCGGCCGCGCTCACTCGGGCGCGGCTCGAACCCCGACATCTCGCTGGACGGCACGGCGGTCGTGTGGGAGCGCGGCAGCTCGGTGGTCATCCGCCGGGCGGGCGCCACCTCCACCGTCGCGCGCGGCTCCAACCCGCGCGTGTCCGACAAGGAAGGCTCGGTCTGGGGCGTGATCTTCGACAGCCGCTCGCGGCTCACCCGCCGCGACACCAGCCGCGCGCCCGACGTGTACACGCGCCAGGTCCGCTCGCGCGGAGGCGGGCGCCGCACCGACCTGATCTCGGCCTCGCGCCGCGGCGGCCGGCGCCTGCCGGGCAGCAGCGGCAGCGGCGACATCACCGCCTTCGGCACCAACCGCGGCTTCCTGACCTGGGTCACCACCTCCGGCGCCCGCTCGACCTTCTGGTATCGCAACAACAACAGCGGCAACATCGACGACCTCGCCATCGCCGACGGCGCGGGCGCCACCCCGTCGATCACCGACGCCGTCACGAGCGCGCGCGGCAACTTCGTGGCCTACAGCTCCACGGCCGAGCAGGGCCGCTTCGACGGCAACGGCTCCGTGCAGGACGTCTTCATCAAGCATCTGGGCCGCGGCGACCGGCTCTAGAGCACGAGGTCCCGGGGCGCGGACAGTGCCCCCGGCGGGATTCGAACCCGCGACCCACGGATTAAAAGTCCGTCGCTCTAAGCCAGCTGAGCTACGGGGGCGGATACAGCTTAGGCGGCGCGGTGCCGGTATCGCCCCCCGTCTGGGTCGCCTACGCTTGACCCGGGCCGGTCAAACAAGGGAGGAAGCATGAAGAAGCGTTACTTCGCCATCGTGATCGGCGCGATGGCGTGCGTGGTGCTCGGGTTCACGGTCTCGTCGGTCGCCCAGCGGGGCAGCTCGAACCAGGCCTTCTTCGCCACGCTCACCGGCGCGAACGAGCTCGACGAGGACAACGACCGCGGGGCTGGGGATCGCAACGGTCGCGGGGCCTTCAGCGCGATCTTCGACGGGCGCCAGCTCTGCTACGGCATCCAGGTGAAGAACATCGGTGACCCGAGCGCGGCCCACATCCACCGCGCACGCTCCAACCGAAACGGCCCGGTGGTCGTGCCGCTGGAGACGCCGGACGGGGGCGACCAGGGCACCTCGAGCGCCTGCACGCGCCTGAGCAGCCGCCTGGCGCGCTCGATCCAGCGCAACCCCGGCAGCTACTACGTGAACGTGCACAACGCCGACTTCCCGAACGGCGCGGTGCGCGGGCAGCTGTTCGGCCGGGCACGCTGACCTGACCGCTTGCTGGGCGGGGCGCAGCGAGCCCCGCCCAGGCGAGCCCGCGGCGCGCCGGGGGCTCAGTGCCGGAAGTGCCTCCTGGCGGTGAACACCATCGCGATGCCGGCGGCGTCGCAGGCCTCCACCACCTCATGGTCGCGCTTGGAGCCGCCCGGCTGGATGACCGACCGCACGCCCGCCTCGATGGCCACCTGGGGCCCGTCGGGGAAGGGGAAGAAGGCGTCGGAGGCCATGGCGGCGCCGTCCAGAGCCAGCTTCGAGATTCCCGCCTTCTCCACGGCCACGCGCACCGAGTCCACCCGGCTCATCTGCCCGGCGCCGATGCCGTGGGTGGAGAGCTCCTTCGACAGCACGATGGCGTTGGAGCGCACGTGCTTGCAGACCTTCCAGGCGAAGCGCAGGTCCTCCCACTCCTTCTCGCTCGGCCGCCGCTCCGTGACCACCTGCATCTCGTCGCGCAGCTCGATGTCCTGGTCGCGGTCCTGCAGCAGCATGCCGCCGCGCACGCGCTTGAAGTCCTGCTCGGCGAGCGGCCAGTTGCGGCGCTCCTGGTTGTCGAGGATGCGGATGGCCTCCTTCTGCATCAGCACGTCCAGCGCGTCGTCGTCGTAGCCGGGTGCGAACACGACCTCCACGAACATCCTGTGCAGCTCCTCGGCGAGCTCCCTGTCCACGCGCCTGTTGAGGCAGATGACGCCGCCGAAGGCGCTGAGCGGGTCCGTGGCGAGCGCGCTCCGGAACGCATCCCCCACCGACGGGGCGACCGCCACGCCGCACGGGTTGCTGTGCTTGACGATGACAGCCGCCGGCACCTCGAACTCCTCCAGCACCCGGCGGGCGCCGTCGAGGTCGAGCAGGTTGTTGAACGACAGCTCCTTGCCGTGAAGCTTGGACACCATCGACAGCAGGTCGGTGCGGGCGCTGGCCCCCGCGTAGTAGGCGGCGCGCTGGTGCGGGTTCTCGCCGTAGGAGAGGTCGAGGACCTTCTCGTACGCGCGCACGTAGAGCGCCGGGAAGTCCTCGTCGCGCTCCGAGAACCAGCGGGCGATGGCCGAGTCGTAGCGCGCCGTGTAGGAGAACGCCTCCAGCGCCAGCGCCTCGCGCGTCTGCTCGGACAGGCGGCATTCCGATTCGCGCAGCTCGTCGAGCACGGCGTCGTAGCTCTCGGGCCGCACGACCACCGCCGCAAAGGCGTGGTTCTTGGCCGCCGCCCGGATGAGCGTGGGGCCGCCGATGTCGATGTCCTCGATGACCTCCTCGTCCGTGACGCCGCGCTGCGCCGCCGTGCGCTCGAACGGGTAGAGGTTCACGCACACGAGGTCGATGGGATCGATGTCGTGCTCGCCGAGCGTCTGCACGTGCTCTGCCTTCGAGCGGACCGCCAGCAGGCCGGCGTAGATGCGCGGGTTGAGCGTCTTGACGCGCCCGTCGAGGATCTCGGGAAAGCCCGTGTAGTCCTCGATCGGCCGCACGTCGATGCCCGCGCCCGCGAGCTCCTTGGCGGTGCCGCCGGTGGACACGATCTCCACCCCGATATCGCGCAGCCCGCGCGCGAAGTCCACGAGCCCGCGCTTGTCCGACGCGCTGAGCAGGGCGCGCCGCACCCGCACCTCGCCGGGCGCGGTCACCGCGCCGTCACCGCTGGTCGAGATCTCCATCGACCAGCACGCGCCGCGGGTTGCCGGGATCGGTGCGCACGGCCCCGCGCGCTATCAGGCGGATCGCCTGCGGGAGGAGCCGGTGCTCGATCTCGTGGACGCGGGTCTCGACGGCGGCGATGTCGGCAGCATACGGAAGCTCCAGCGCCTCCTGCAGGACGATCGGCCCGGTGTCCAGTCCCTCGTCCACGAAGTGCACCGTGACGCCCGTGACGCGCACCCCGTAGTCCATCGCCTGCTCGATCGCGCGGATGCCCGGGAAGGCGGGGAGCAGGGACGGATGCACGTTGATCATGCGCCCGGCGAAGCGGCGGACGAACGCCACGTCGAGCACCTCCATGAAGCCCGCGAGCACCAGCAGCCCGACGCCGTGCTGCTCGAGCCAGTCCCCCATCGCGACGTCCCGCGCCGAGCGGTCCTCGTAGTCGATGCCCGCGAACACGCCGGCGTCCACGCCGGCGTCCCGCGCGCGCTCCAGCCCCCGAGCCTCCGCCCTGCTGGAGGCCACGCACGCCACCTCGATCCCCTCGCGGCCGTGGACGGTGTCGAGGATCGCCTGCAGGTTCGTGCCCGCGCCCGAGACGAGCACGCCCACGCGCAGGCCGGAGCCCGCCGCCGTCACGCCCGGACGCGCAGCACGGGATACGCCCCGCCGCTCGTGGCGAGCTTCCCGTCGTCGATGAGCTCATCGATCCGCGCGAGGATCTCCGCCCGCCGGCGGCGCGCCGAGCTTCCGTAGGCGGGCAGCCCGTCGTACGCGTTGCGCGCGATCTTCTTCGTGCGCGCCCCATGCAGGATCTCGGCGCAAGTGGTGCGCCCCACGGCGGGCCTGGCGCCGCGCGCGACCGAGATGATGGCGTCGTCGAGGCTCTCGAGCGTGACCGGGTCCGGCGGGGGGGCCACCGGCGCGAGCGACGGGTCGCAGATGTCGCAGCAGGGGCCCTCGGGCGCCGGCTCGGCCGAATCGCCGAAGTGGCGCAGGATGGTGCCACGCCGGCAATCGGCGCCCTCGACGTACGCCCAGGACTCGCGGTACTGACGCCAGCGAGCCCGTGCGGCGTCGGCGATCGAGGCGCGGCACAGCGTGTCCACCCGGCGGTCGAACTCGCGCTCGATCCTGCCCGCCACGCGATCGGGAGCCGACGGCGCCGGCTGGATGGCGCCCGCCCGCGCGAGATGCCCGAGCAGGGCGCGCAGCTGGTCCGCGCTGCAGCGGAGGTCGCGCGCCAGCTCTCGCGCAGCGACGTCATAGCGCAGGGGAGCCGGCGTGCTGCCGTCGAGCGCGGGCTGCACCGGCCCCGCCGCCCGCCGCGCCGCATTCTCGAGCAGCCGCGCGAGCCTGCCCGGCAGCCCCTCGTCGAGCTCGTCGCGCTTGATGAAGTGGACGTGCAGGGCCTTGTCGCGCGCCTCGGCCAGCAGCAGCGCCCGCGCCGGGGCGCCGTCACGCCCGCCGCGGCCCGCCTCCTGGTAGTAGGCCTCCAGTGACGACGGCACGCTGGCATGGACGACCGTGCGCACGTTGGGCTTGTCGACCCCCATGCCGAAGGCGTTGGTGGCCACCACCACCCGCACGTCGTCGGCGAGGAAGCGCCGCTGCACATCGGCCCGGTGGGCGCGCTCGAGCCCGGCGTGGTAGGCGAGCGCCTCCTCGCCGAGCGCGGCCGACAGCTCCTCCGCGACCTCCTCCGAGCCCGCGCGCGTGCCCGCGTAGACGATGGCCGGCAGGGCATCGGGCGCGCGCAGCGCCTCGACCAGGAGCGTCCGCTTCTCGCTTCCGCCCGGCCGCACCACCGTGAATGACAGGTTGGGCCGGTCGAACCCCGTGACAACCCGCAGCACCTCCCGCAGCCCCAGCCGCCGCACCACGTCGGTGGCCACGCGCGGGGTGGCCGTGGCGGTGGACGCGAACAGCGACGCGGCGCCGAGGTGGCGCGCGGCGTCCGCCAGCCGGAAGTAGTCCGGCCGGAAGTCGTGCCCCCACTGCGAGACGCAGTGCGCCTCGTCGACCACGAACAGTCCCACGCGCACACCGCGCAGCTTGTCGAGGAAGCCGGGGGACGAGAACCGCTCCGGCGCGACGTACAGCAGGCGCAGCGAGCCGTCCGCCGCACGCGTCAGCGCCCGCGAGTTGGCCGACGCGTCCTGCTGGGCGTTGACCAGCGCCACCCGCTCCCCGAGCCCGCGCGCCGCCAGCGCCTCCACCTGGTCCTGCATGAGCGCCACGAGCGGCGACACGACGATCGCGAGGTCGTCCCGCAGCAGTGCGGGCAGCTGGTAGCAGAGCGACTTGCCCGAGCCCGTGGGCATGACCACGAGCGCGTCGCGGCCCGCCAGGGCGGCCTCGCAGGCCTCGCGCTGGCCGCGCCGGAAGCCGGGGAACCCGAAGTTCTCGGCGAGTGCGGAGTCGAGGTCCATCCGGCGGCCCACCCTAGCGGCCGAACCGGCCGCTCCCGGGCCGTCGTGACGCAATCGTCACGCTCGTTGCGTAGAAGTCACGCGGGCAGGACGGGCAGCTCTTCCAGCGCGAACTTGCCGTTCGCGCCGTCCGTGCGCTCGAGCGGGTAGTCACCCGAGAAACAGGCGTCGCAGTGCGTCTCGCGGGTGGAGCGGATGGCCTCGTACACGCCCTCGAGGGAGAGGTAGGCGAGCGAGTCGCAGCCGAGCTCGGTGGCGATCTCCTCCACGGTGCGCCCGTGGGCCACCATCTCCTCCGAGGTGGACATGTCCACCCCGTAGTGGCAGGGATGGCGGATGGGCGGCGCCGTGATGCGCATGTGCACCTCGGCCGCCCCCGCGTCGCGCAGCATCTTCACGATCTGGCGGGTGGTGTTGCCGCGCACGATCGAGTCGTCCACCACCACGAGCCGCTTGCCGCGCACCACCTCGGGCAGCGGGTTGAACTTCATCCGCAGGCCGTGCTTGCGCAGCTCCTGGCCGGGCTGGATGAACGTGCGCGCCACGTAGCGGTTCTTGATCAGGCCGTCGTCGCGGTTGATGCCCGACGCCTTGGCGAACCCCGCCGCGCCCGGGTTGCCCGAGTCCGGCACGGCGATGACGACATCTGCCTCCAGCGGATGCTCGCGCCAGAGGATCTCGCCCATCTTGCGCCGCGACACCTGCGTGCGGTTGCCCTCGAGCAGCGAGTCGGGGCGGGCGAAGTAGATGTGCTCGAAGACGCAGAACGCACGCCGTTGCCCCTCGACCACCTGGCGCACCTCCATGCCGCGCTCGCCGATCGAGACCAGCTCGCCGGGCTGCACCTCGCGCAGGAACTTGGCGCCGATGATGTCGAACGCGCAGCTCTCGGACGCCACGCAGTAGCGGTCGCCGAGCTGGCCGAGCGCGAGCGGCCGCAGCCCCGCGCCGTCACGGAACGCCACCACCGAGTCGCGCGTCATGACGACCGTGGAGAACGCGCCCTCCAGCCGCGGCATGACGTCCGCGATGGCGTCCTCCACGTGCTCGGCCTCGTGGGTGGAGAGCAGCGCGGCGATGATCTCCGAGTCCGAGGTGGAGCGGAACTGCACGCCGCGGTCCGAGAGCTCGGCATGAAGCTCGACGGCGTTGATGAGGTTGCCGTTGTGCGCAAGCGCGATCTCGCGCTTGTCCGAGCGATAGACCGGCTGGGCGTTCTCCCACGCCGACGACCCGGTGGTGGAGTAGCGCACGTGACCCAGGGCCATGTTGCCCACCAGCCCGCGCAGGCTGGCCTCGCTGAACACCTGGGAGACCAGGCCGAGGTCGCGCAGCGTGGTGATGTGGCCCGACTCGCAGGTGGCGATGCCGGCCGACTCCTGACCGCGGTGCTGGAGCGCGAACAGCGCGAAGTAGGCGAGGCGGGCGACGTCCGATTCCGGCGCGTAGACGCCGAAGACGCCGCACTCGTCGCGCGGGCCGTCGCGCTCGGGGAGTGCCTCCTGAGGAGTCATGAGAACCGGTCGGGGATCCCGCGCTCGTGCGCGTTCCTGAGGTCTCCGACCGACAGGGAGAGCGTAGCAGCGGAAGCCGCCATCTCCAGCGTCTCGCCGCCGACCTCGCCGAGCCTCTGCACGGACACCCCAACGATCGCGTCGACCGCCTCCGCCGGGCCCGAGACGACCCAGCCGCCGGGCCCCTCCCCGAAGAGGAGCAGGCGCGAAAGGGCCGGGTACGAGGCCGCCTCGACGTCCGAGTCGCTGGGCTTCCACGCGACCGATGCTCCGATCCCACCGGCGATGCAGCACTCGGCGAGTGTGCATGCCAGCCCACCTCCCGAGATGTCGTGGACGGAGGCAAGCGTGCCCGCCCGGACGGTTTCGCGGACCGCCGCAAGCGCTGCCGCGTGCGCTTGAAGGTCCACCTGCGGCAGACCGTGCGCCAGCTCGCCGTTGAGCTTGTGCCACTCGGAGCCTTGGACGTAGGGCTCGAACGGGCCCACCAGCGCTATGACGTGCCCCTCCTCCCGGAAGGCGCTGCCCGGCACCGTCTCCGGGTCTGGCAGCTTGCCGACCATCCCGACGATGGGCGTGGGGTAGATCGGGCCGCCGCCGCCCTCGTTGTAGAGCGAGACGTTGCCACCCACCACCGGGACGTCGAGCGCGCGGCAGGCGTCGGCCAGGCCCGCCACCGCGCGCTCGAGCTGCCACGCGATGTGCGGCTTCTCCGGGTTGCCGAAGTTCAGGCAGTTGGTGAGGCCCAACGGCTCGGCGCCCGCGCAGGCGAGATTGGCGGCGCACTCCAGGACCGCCTCGACCGCGCCGGCGTAGGGGTCGCACGCCACCCGCCGGCCGTTGCCGTCGATGGAGACCGCGATGGCGCCCGTGCCGCCGTCGTGGGCGAGGGAGAGCACCGCGGCGTCGGCCGTGGCGGACTGGACGGAGCGGCCGCCCTCCACGCGCCGGCGCACCGTGCGCGACCCGACGAGCGTGTCGTACTGCTCGAAGGCCCAGCTCTTGCCGGCCAGGTTGGGCGAATGCAGCAGCCCGAGCAGCGTCTCCTCCGGGGACGCGTCCGCGGAGAGCGCCCGCGGCGGAGGGGGATATAGCGGAGCCTCCGGCGGGGCGGGCTCGAGGTCGTAGAGCGGGCACTCGTCCACGAGCGCGACCACCGGCATGTCGCCCACGAGCTCGTCGCCGTCGAACACGCGCATCCGCCGCGTGTCGGTGACCTCGCCGATAGCCGTGGCGCGCACGTCCCACTTGTCGCAGACGGCGAGCACCTCTTCGAGCCGCTCGGGCTCGACCACGCACAGCATCCGCTCCTGCGACTCCGAGACCATCACCTCGAACGGCTCCATGTCGGCCTCGCGCAGCGGCACCCGGGACACGTCGATGTCGATGCCCACCCCGCCCTTGGACGCCATCTCCGACGAGCTCGACGTGAGCCCGGCGGCGCCGAGGTCCTGCAGCGATGCCAGCAGCCCGCGGTCCAGCAGCTCCAGCGAGCACTCGAGCAGCTTCTTCTCCTCGAAGGGATCCCCGATCTGGACGGTGGGGCGCTTGTCGGCGTCGTCCTCCCCGAGCTCAGCGCTGGCGAGCACCGACGCGCCGCCGATGCCGTCGCGGCCCGTGAGCGCGCCGAACAGCACCACGAGGTTGCCGACCCCCGCCGCCGCGCTGCGGATGAGCCGGTCCTTGCGCGCGATGCCGAGGCACATGGCGTTGACCAGGCAGTTCTGCTCGTAGGGCCCCTCGAACATGATCTCGCCGCCCACGGTGGCCACGCCGATCGAGTTCCCATAGTGGCCGATGCCCGCCACGGCATGCTCGAGCAGGTAGCGCGAGCGAGCGGAGTCGAGCTCGCCGAAGCGCAGCGAGTCGAGGATGGCGATGGGACGCGCGCCCACCGCGAAGACGTCCCGCAGGATGCCTCCCACGCCGGTGGCGGCGCCCTGAAACGGCTCCACCGCGCTGGGATGGTTGTGCGACTCGACCTTGAACGCCACCGCCAACCCGTCTCCCACGTCCACCGCGCCCGCGTTCTCACCCGGGCCCATCACGAGATGCGGCCCCTCCACCGGCAGCCGCCTCAGCAGCCTCTTGGAGTGCTTGTACGCGCAGTGCTCGCTCCACATGAGCGAGAACATGGCGAGCTCGACCTCGTTGGGCTCGTTGCCGAGCTTCTCGACGATGCCGTCGTACTCGGCGTCGGTCAGGCCGAGCGCGCGGTGCGCCGCGACTGCGGTCACGCCGCGACGAGCTCCTCGACGTGCGCGACGAGCGACTCGAAGATGCGCCCGCCGTCGGCCGACCCGGCGAGCGGGTCGGTGGCGTGCTCGGGGTGGGGCATGAGCCCGAACACGTTCTTCTGGCGGTTGGCCACGCCGGCGATGTCGCGCGCCGAGCCGTTGGGGTTGTGGCCGTCGGCGTAGCGCAGCAGCACCTGGCCCTGGCGCTCGAGCTCGTCGAGCGCCTCCTCAGGCGCGTAGAAGCGGCCCGTGGTGTGCTTGACCGGGATCGAGAGCACGTCGCCCCGCGAGCACGCGCGCGTGAAGGGCGTGTCGGCGTTCTCCACCACCAGGTCCACGTCGCGGCAGAGGAAGCGCAGGCTGGTGTTGGGCAGCAGCGCGCCGGGGAGCAGCCCGGCCTCGCAGAGCACCTGGAAGCCGTTGCAGATGCCGAGAACGGGCCTGCCGGCCAGCGCGAACTCCGTGACCGCCTCCATCACCGGCGAGAAGCGCGCGATGGCGCCCACCCGCAGGTAGTCGCCGTAGGAGAAGCCGCCCGGCACGACCACGGCATCGACCCCCTTGAGGTCGCGGTCCTTGTGCCAGAGCACCTCGGCATCGGCGAAGCGGCGGCAGGCGAGCAGCGCATCGTGCTCGTCACACGAGCCCGGGAACCTGACGACGCCGAACTTCATCTGCGCGGCTGCAAACCTTCGCCGGCCTGCGTCCTCGGGCCTCGCCATGCGGCCTGCATGGCTTCGGCCCTGCGTCCTTGGCCTGCTCGGTTTTCGCACGCAGATCGCAAGCGCATCAGTCCACAGCCAAGACTTCGTAGTCCTCGATGAGCGGGTTGGCGAGCAGCTTCTCGCACATCTCCGGCACGCGCGCGACGTCGTCCACGTCGAGCTCCACGAGCCGCCCCACGTGGACGTTGGCCACTCCCTCGAAGCCGAGCGCCGGAAGCGCGCGCTCCACCGTCTGGCCCTGGGGGTCGAGAATGCCCTCCTTCGGCCGGATCAAGACCCGCGCTCTCATGCACTGCGCTCCAGCCAGGCGCTGAACGGCTCGCCGGTGATGAGCTCGTACGCCTCGAGGTAACGCGCGCGGGTGCCCTCGATGACGTCGTCGGGGATGGGCGGCGCGGGCGGCGTCTTGTCCCAGCCCGACGCCGTGGCCCAGTCGCGCACGAACTGCTTGTCGAAGGAGGGCTGGCCGTGGCCGGACTCGTAGCCCTCGGCCGGCCAGAAGCGCGAGGAGTCGGGCGTGAGCACCTCGTCGCCGAGGACGATGGTGCCGTCGGGGCGGCGGCCGAACTCGAACTTCGTGTCCGCGAGGATGATGCCGCGCTCGCGCGCGTGCTCGGAGGCGCGCGTGTAGATGGCGATGGAGAGGTCGCGCAGCTGCTCGAGCAGGCCACGGTCACCGATGATCCGGGCCGCGCGATCGAAGTCCACGTTCTCGTCGTGGTCGCCCACGTCGGCCTTGGTCGCGGGGGTGAAGATGGGCTCCGGCAGCTGCTCGGACTCCCGCAGGCCGGGCGGCAGCTCGATGCCGCAGATCGCCCCGCCGGCCTGGTAGTCCTTCCAGCCCGAGCCGGTGATGTAGCCGCGCACCACGCACTCGACCTGCACCATCTCGAGCCGCTCCACGAGCATTCCGCGCCCGCGGGCGTCGGCCGGGACGCCGTCCGTGCAGGAGACGACGTGGTTGGGGCAGATGTCCTCGGTCTTGGCGAACCAGAAGGCGGACACGCCCGTGAGCACCTTGCCCTTGTCCGGCACCGGCGTGGGATGCACGGCGTCGTAGGTCGAGATCCGGTCCGACGCGACCATCAGCAGGCGCTCGTCCCCGGCCTCGTAGATGTCGCGGACCTTGCCCTGGGAGAGGAGCGTGCTCACTCTGGCGAGGCTAGCAACAGGCGAGGTCGTGACAATCGCCGATTGTCGGGCATTTCACGCACGTCGCGGGGATGTCACATTCCCCGGGATGTCGGCGTTGATCGGACGGATGCCCTCGCGCTTCATGGTGCCCGCGGCGCTGGCCACGGTCTACGTGGTGTGGGGCTCGACCTACCTCGCGATCCGCGTCATGGTCGAGACGATCCCGCCGCTGCTGGGCGCCGGCCTGCGCTTCGTCGTGGCGGGCGGGATCTTCTACGCGCTGCTGGCTGCGCGCGGCGACCGGCAGCGGCTGCGAATCACCCGCGGACAGCTCGCCGGCTGCGCGCTCATCGGCTGCCTGCTGCTGTTCGGCGGCAACGGGCTCGTGACGATCGCCGAGCAGGACGTGCCTTCGGGCCTGGCCGCGCTACTCGTGGCGTCGGAGCCGCTCTGGGTCGTCCTGCTCCGCGCGGGCGCGCGCGAGCCGATGTCGAAGAAGACGGTCGCCAGCGTCGTCCTCGGCTTCACCGGGGTGGCGCTCCTCGTCCTGCCGGGTGACCGGCCCGACGGCGCCACCCTCGGCGGGGTGCTCCTGGTGGTGCTGGCGGCCGCGCTCTGGGCGGTCGGCTCGTTCTGGTCGCGGCGGGTGAAGCTGCCCGAGGACGTCTTCCTCTCGACCGCCGTGCAGATGCTCTGCGGCGGCGGCGCCATGGTCATCGTCGGCCTGCTGGCGGGCGAGGCCGGCGACGTGCATCCGTCGACGATCTCGCTGGACTCCGCACTCGCGTTCGCATACCTGCTCACCATCGGATCGCTGCTCGCGTTCACCGCGTACGTCTGGCTGCTCCAGAACGCGCCGATCTCGACCGTGTCCACGTACGCGTACGTGAACCCGGTGATCGCGATCTTCCTCGGCTGGGCGATCCTGTCGGAGGAGATAACGGCGTTCGTACTCGGCGGCGCCGCGGTGATCGTGGCCTCCGTCGCGGTGGTGGTGAGGGAGGAATCCGGGCCGGTGGAGGAGCCGGTCGGGGTGGCCGGCGAGCAATCGGTGGCAGCGCGCAGGTGACGCCGGGCTAGCGGGCCTGCAGCTCGTCGATGGAGATCGAGACGAGCGTGGGGCCCGGGAGCCCGCGCGGCGTCACCCGCCGCCGGACGGGCACGAGCAGCCCGTCGATCCATGTGTGGTCGTGGCATTCGTGGCGGGCGCGCGCGACCGGGCCGAAGAACACCTCGGCGGTGTAGTCCAGCCGGCGCAGCCGCGCGTGCTCGTCGAAGTGGAAGGTCTGGCGGCGGCAGTGTGCGGGTATGCGGTCGGGGAACTCCACCTCCAGGCGCCGTCCGCGCAGCTCGCGGACGCGCACGTCCTCATCGGCGAAGACGAACGGCGCGGCGAGGTACCCCCAGAGCGCGTAGCCGGCGAAGTGCACGACGTCCTCGGTCCGCCAGCGCAGTCGCCGCGCCATGCCGGGCGGCCGCGGCTGCGCACCGTCGAAGGTGCCGATGCCGTGTAGCTCCACGTGCGGGCGCCGCGTGTCGGCGGAGGCGCGGAAGCTGCGCAGCACCCGCGGCCGGCCTTTGGAGGGCAGCGCGATGCCGCCGCAGCGCAGCGCCACCTCGATGGAGCTGATCTCGCGCCAGCGCTCCAGGCCGCCATGAGCCGCGATCGCCTCGTCGAGCAGGCTCACGGCAGGCAGTCCAGCGCCAGCCGGCGGAGGTCGGCCGCCAGCCGCCGGGGCCGCTCGGCCGGCAGGAAGTGCCGGGCCCGCTCGTAGACCACGAGGCGCCCGTCGCGCGCGGCCGCCGCGGTGCGCTCTCCCTGGGCAAGCGGGAAGAACGGGTCGCGCTCGCCCCATGCGACCAGCACGGGCACGTCGAGCTCTCGCAGGACGCGCTCGGCGGAGGCGTAGCGGGCTCCGAGCTCGCGCAGCGCGTGGCCGAAGATCGTCGCGGTGGCGCGGACCTGGGCCCCGTCGCCGAGGTGCCCGGCGCCCTCGAGCGGCACGCTCGCGCCCCGGCTCAGCATCATCGCCAGCGATGGGCGCGAGAAGAGGGCGCGGCCGGCGACCGCCCCGACGAGCGGCCATGTGACGGCCCGGATCGGCAGGGGGATGGGCGTGTCGGGAAACGCGTTGGTGGCCGCCAGGCACAGGCCCGCCACGACGCGGCGGCCGGGCTCGGCGTCCGCGAGCGCGAGAGCCACCGGCCCGCCGAAGTCGTGGCCGGCCACGACCGCGCGCGCAACGCCGGCCGCCCGCAGCGCCTCTGCGAGCGCGACGGCCTGGGCGTCGGCCCAGAGCTCCCCGATGGAGGCGGGCCGCCGGCTCTCGCCGAAGCCCAGCAGGTCGGGCACGAGCACGCGGTGGTCGCGCGCGAGGTCGGCAGCCACCTCGCGCCACACGGCGCTCGAGCCCGGGATCCCGTGCAGCAGGACGACCGCCCGTTCACCGGCTCCGTGTTCGTGGATCTTCATCCGCCCAATACTACAGAGTTATATAGTTACTAGTTATGGAAGATATAGCGCGTTCGTACCGGCAGTTCTGTGCGCTGGCCCGTGCGCTGGACGTGGTGGGAGAGCGCTGGACGCTGCTCCTGCTGCGCGAGCTGCTCCTCGGGCCGCGGCGCTTCCGCGACCTGCTCGACGGCCTGCCCGGCATCGGGCCGAACCTCCTCAGCGCCCGGCTGCGCCGGCTCCAGGCCGATGAGCTCGTCGTTCAGGAGCGCCTCGAGCCGCCGGCCGCCTCGCGGGTGTACGTGCTCACCGAGCGCGGACGCGCGCTCGACGACGCGCTCGTCGCCCTCGCCCGCTGGGGGATGGATCCGATCGCGCCGCCCCGCCCTGACGACCGCTTCGACCCCGGCTGGTACGCCCTGGCGCTGAGGGCCGCGTTCCGGCCCGAGCGTGCCCGGGGCGTGGCCGAGGACTACGAGCTGCGCGTCGACGGCCGGACGCTGCACCTGCGGGTGAGTGACGGCCGCGCCGAGGCGCACCAGGGCCCCGCCCCGGAACCCGCCATGGTGCTCACGGCCGGCACCGAGCGTTTGCTCTCCCTCCTCACCGCGCGCGCCCGGCCGTCCGCCGGCGAGCTCGAGGGGGACCCCGCCGCCTTCGAGCGCATGCTCGCCGCCTTCGAGCTGCCGGCGCCGCGGTGACCGTGGTCGCGGTGGCGTCGCGCCGCTGAAGAGCGCTAGCGTCCCCGTCGGTGGCCTCTCCGCACATCGAGATAGACGCCGGCGGCCGTGCCCTGCGCGTCTCCAACCCCGAACGCGTGATCTTCCCGCCGACCGACGGGAGCGCGCCGGTCACCAAGCTCCAGGTTGTGGAGCACTACCTGGCGGTCGCGCCGGGGATCATGCGCGCGCTGGGCGACCGGCCCACCACGCTCGAGCGCTGGCCCAAGGGCGTCCACCCGGGGATGCAGCTCACGACACGCGAAGGGCAGAAGGGCGACGCCTTCTTCCAGAAGCGGGTGCCCAAGGGTGCGCCCGACTACCTCGAGACGGCGCGGATCGAGTTCCCCTCCGGGCGCAGCGCCGACGAGATCTGCCCCACCGAGATCGCCGTGGTGGGCTGGGCGGCCCAGATGGGGACGATCACGTTCCACCCCTGGCCGGTGCGGCGGGCGGACGTGGACCACCCCGACGAGCTGCGCATCGACCTCGATCCCCAGCCGGGCACCGACTTCGCCGACGCGGTCCGCCTGGCCGGAGAGGCACGGGCGCTGCTGGGCGACCTGGGCTACGTGGGCTTCCCCAAGACCTCGGGCGGGCGCGGCGTCCACATCTACGTGCGCATCGAGCCGCGCTGGACGTTCACCGACATGCGCCACGCGGCGATCGCGTTCGGACGCGAGCTGGAGCGCCGGCGACCGGGCGAGGTCACCACCAATTGGTGGAAGGAGGAGCGCGGGGAGAAGGTCTTCGTCGACTACAACCAGAACGCCCGCGACCGCACGATCGCCTCCGCCTACAGCGTGCGCCCGCGCCCCGGCGCCCCGGTATCGGCGCCGGTCACCTGGGACGAGCTCGGCGAGTGCCGGCCCGAGGACTTCACCGTGGCCACGATGGCCGCGCGCTTCGCCGACGCCGGCGACCTGCACGAGGCGATCGACGACGTCGCGCACTCGCTCGAGCCGCTGCTGGACATCTACGAGCGCGACGAGACCGAGGGCCTGGGCGACATGCCCTACCCGCCCGACTACCCGAAGATGCCGGGCGAGCCCAAGCGCGTGCAGCCCAGCCGCGACACCGACCGCAGGGAGGTCGGCTAGCGCCTGGGCACTGCGATGCCTGGCGCTGTTCCGCATTGACCTGACCATTTCGGGTCGAAGCAGAACAGCGAGCGGCGTGATGTCCCCGCAACCCGCATCAGCTCGCTGGACCGGGGAGTCGGCCGGCCCGCAGCGCCAGCTCGAGCTCGAAGCGTGAGTCCGGCCGCTTGAGCGCCTCGCCGAGGAGGTCACGCAGCCGGCCCATCCGGTAGCGCACGGTCTGGGGATGCACGTGCAGGGCGCGCGCGACGGCCTCGGTGCGTCCCTGGTGGGCGAGCCACGCCATCAGCGTGGCGGACATGCGCTCGCGGGAGGCCGGGGTGAGGTCGGCGAGCGGCGCCAGCGCGCGCGCGGCGAGGTCGCGCGCCAGGCGGCGGTCGGCGTGGAGCAGCAGCTCCACCGCATGGTCGTCCGCCACCACCGGCCGGCCGGTGTCGATGACTCCCTCCACCGCCAGCCGCAGCGCCGACTGAGCGCGGCCGAACGAGAGCGCCGCTTCGTGCCAGGCCACCGCCGGGCCGATGGCGAGCGGAGCGTCGCCGGCCACCGCGAGCAGCTCGGCGCGACGCCCGGGCGCCTCCGGGTCCGGGACGAGCAGGCACACCAGGCCGGCCGCCGGCGCGGCCAGCCAGTCGGCGGCGCCGCGGGCGGCCAGGCGGTCGGCGTCCGACCCCTCCACCGCCACGCCCGCCAGTGACTCGGGCAGCGGCCAGGCCACCTCGGCGGCCAGCGCCTCCACCGCGGCGCGATCGGCCGGCGGGTCCTGCACGAGCAGCGCGGCCAGGCGCCGGCGGCGGCGCTGCTGCTCGCCGGCCGCGGCCGCCTGCTCGCGCGCGTAGCCCTCGATCGACTCGGCCGAGAGCTCGTCGATGTAGGCGAAGATCGCCTCGGCCAGCGCGTACATCGTGTCCGGCGCGAGCCCGGCCCGCTCGCCCGCCAGGCGCAGCCGCCGCCACGCCACCCGCGCGCCGAGGCGGTAGGCGGCCTGGAGCGCGTCGAGGCTGCGCCCGGCCCGCATCTCGCCGCGCCCGAGGTTCACGTAGACGTCGCGCCCGGGGCCGCGCTCGGACCCCGGCCGTTCCGCAAGGGCGAGGAACTGGCGCAGCGCCTCCTCCACCCCGATGCGCAGTCCGCGGCCGAAGGAGCCCTCCATCGGGCGGGCGTAGTCGGGCACGCCGGCGCTGACGGCGGCCACGATCTCGTCGGCCAGCGCGGGCAGTTCCGGGCGCATGACCGCGGCGACGTCCGGCGGCAGCGCCTCCCAGGGCCTATCGTCAACCACCGTCATTTGTCAGAAGCCTACAAGTTCTGCCAGTTAAGTCGTGGGTGCATTTATGAGACAGACCCGATTCTTCGCCCTAGATTCCATAGTGATGAGCCGACTCGAGCGCAACGCCAACGTCATCGCCGTCATCCTCCCCTTCGTGGCCTTCATCGCGGCCATCGTCCTGCTGTGGAACTCGCTCGTCGGCTGGACGGATCTGGGGATCCTGGCCGTGATGTACGCCCTCACCGGCGTCGGCATCACGGTGGGCTTCCACCGGCTGCTCACCCATCGCGCGTTCGAGACCCACCGGCCGGTGAAGTACGCCTTCGCCGTGCTCGGCACGATGGCCGTCCAGGGCCCCGTGCTCGCGTGGGTGGCCGACCACCGCAAGCACCATGCCTTCACCGACGAGGAGGGCGACCCGCATTCGCCCCACGCCGGCCACGAGGGCGGCATCCGCGGCGCCCTTCACGGCCTGTACCACGCGCACATGGGCTGGCTCTTCCAGCTTCAGGGCCGGGCCCGACCGGGCAAGTACGCCAAGGAGCTGCTCGAGGACCCGGGCATGAGGTGGATCAGCCGGCACTTCGTGGCGCTCATCGGCCTCAGCCTGCTCATCCCGTTCGCGCTCGGTCTCGCGATCAGCGGGGCGCTCGCCGGCGGGCTCACCGCGTTGCTGTGGGGCGGCTTCGTCCGCATCTTCCTCCTCCACCACGTCACCTGGAGCATCAACTCGATCTGCCACTTCTTCGGGCGCCGCCGGTTCGAGACCGAGGACCAGTCCACGAACGTGTTCTGGCTGGCGCTGCCGTCGTTCGGCGAGGCATGGCATCACAACCACCACGCGTTCCCGCGCTCGGCCTTCCACGGGCTGCGCTGGTGGGAGGTCGATCCGGGGGGTATCGTCATCCGGGCCATGAAGCGACTGGGCCTGGCATGGAACGTGGTGCACATCGCCCCCGAGCGCCAGCGGGCGAAGGCAGTTGCAGCCTGACATCCCTCTCCAGCCCGAGCTGAAGCCGCGCCTGCGCGGCGTCTCGCATCAATGGGCGTTCGTCGCCGCCCTGCTCCTGGGCGTGGCGCTCGTGCTCGCGGCCCCGGACGGCGAGGCCACGCTGGCCACGGGGATCTACGCGCTCAGCGTGGTGGCGCTGTTCGGCACCAGCGCGCTCTACCACCGGATCTCATGGTCGTCCGTCGCCGCGCGGCGCTGGATGCGGCGCCTCGACCACTCGATGATCTTCTTCCTGATCGCGGGCACGTACACGCCGTTCGCGCTGCTGGCCCTCGACGGAACGATCGCCACCGTGATCCTCGTGGTCGTCTGGTCCGGCGCCCTCGGCGGCGTGATCCTCAAGCTGGCCTGGATCGACGCGCCCAAGTGGCTGATCGCCGGCGTCTACGTGGCGCTGGGCTGGGTGGCGGTGGCGGCCTTCCCCCAGCTCTACGAGGCGCTCGGGCTCACCGCGACGGCCATGGTGGCCGGCGGTGGCGTGCTCTACACGCTCGGCGCCGTGGTGTACGCGCTGCGCCGTCCCGACCCGGTCCCGCCGGTCTTCGGCTACCACGAGGTCTTCCACCTGCTGGTGATCGCGGCCGCCGCGCTGCAGTACGCGGTTGTGGCGTTCTGGGTGCTGCCGGGCGGCTGAGCCGGCCGCCGGCGGGGGTCCAGACCGTGAACCCGGACGTCGATTGAAGCCTTGACGGGCCTATAGCCCCCATAACGCTTCAATCGACGCCGCGGGCGCTCGGCGAGACGCCGGGCGAGACGCCTACCCGAGCGCGTCGAGCCGCGCCACGATCTCGTCCGCGTGGCGGACGAACGCCTGCGGGTCGAAGATCGCGTCGAGGTCGAGGCCCGGCGCGGCCTCCGCGAGCAGGTCGCGGAAGGGAATGCCCTCGTGCCACGCGCGCTGGGCGTTCTCCTGGACGAGGCGGTAGGCGTCGTCGCGCGAGCGGCCGGCCTCGACGAGCGCCAGCAGGGCGCGCTGTGAGTACAGGGCGCCGTGGGTGGCCTCGAGGTTCTCGCGCATGCGGTCTGAGTGCACCACCATGCCCTCGGCCACCCGCAGCGCGAGCGACTGGGCGTAGTCGAGCAGGATCGTGGCGTCGGGCAGCGCCACGCGCTCGACCGAGGAGTGCGAGATGTCGCGCTCGTGCCAGAGCGCCACGTCCTCGAGCCCGGCCTGCGCGTAGCCGCGCAGCAGCCGCGCGATGCCGGTCACGCGCTCGCTGACGATCGGGTTGCGCTTGTGCGGCATGGCTGAGGAGCCCTTCTGGGCGCCGGCGCGGAACGGCTCCTCCACCTCGCGCACCTCGGTGCGCTGGAGGTGGCGGATCTCGGTGGCGAAGCGCTCCAGCCCCGCCCCCGCCAGCGCGATGGCCGACAGCAGCTCGGCGTGGCGGTCGCGTGCCACGACCTGCGTGGAGACGTCCTCGCGAGCAAGGCCGAGGCGCTTGAGCACGGCCGCCTCGAGCTCGGGGCCGTTGGCCTGGTAGGTGCCCACCGCCCCGGAGATGGCGCCCACCGACGCTCGCTCCACGGCCCGCTCGACCCGGTGCAGGTTGCGGTCTGCCTCGAAGGCGAGACCGGCGAGCTTGACGCCGAAGGTGGTGGGCTCGGCCTGGATGCCGTGCGTGCGTCCCACGCAGAGCGTGCCGGCGTGCTCGCGGGCCTTGGCGATGAGCGCATCGCGGTAGCGGCGGGCCCCGCCGATCAGCAGCATCCCCGCGGAGGCGATCTGCAGGCCCAAGGCCGTGTCGAGCACATCGCTGGACGTGAGGCCGTGGTGCACCCAGCGCCCCTCCGGCCCGATCGACTCCGCCACCACGTCCACGAACGCCGCCACGTCGTGGTCGGTGACCTGCTCCCGCTCCTTGACGGCGTCCACCGTGAAGCTGGCCCGGTCGCGCACGCGCGCCGCGTCCTCAGCGGGGACGGTGCCCTGGTCGGCCAGCACGTCCACCACGGCGAGCTCCACCGCAAGCCACGTCTCGAGCTTGCGCTGCTCGGACCAGACGGCCCCGATCTCGGGGCGGGTGTAGCGCTCGATCACGAGCCGAGGATTCTCGCCGCCAGCACCGCCGCGTTGCGCGCCCCGTTCACGGCGACACAGGCCACGGGCACGCCCGGGGGCATCTGCGCGATCGCCAGCAGGGCATCGAGCCCGCCGGCAACCGAGGCGGAGCTGGTGAGCGGCACGCCGACCACCGGCAGGTCGGTGTGCGCCGCCACCGCGCCGGGCAGCGCGGCCGCCAGGCCTGCGCCCGCGATGATCACGCGCAGCCCGCGCCCCTGGGCGCTCCTGGCGTACTCGGCCACGAGATCGGGGGACCGGTGCGCGCTCATCACCTGTATCTCGAACGAGATGCCCCGGTCGTCCAGCTCCTTGCCGGCCTTCTCCATCACCGGCATGTCGCTGTCGGAGCCCATGACGATGCCCACCAGCGGCGCGTCGTCCTCGTCGAACTCGTGCGTCTGGACCTCGGTCTGCGTCCCCGGCGCCCGCTCGGGCTGCGTCATGCCTCCACCCTCTCCGCGGCCCTGGCGGCGATGTCCCGCCTGAGCTGCCTGCCCTCGAATTCGATCGAGTCCGCCGCCTCGTACGCGCGGTCCCGCGCCTCGCCAGGCGACGACCCGATCCCGGTCACGTTCAACACCCTCCCCCCCGCGGTCACCAGCTCGCCGTCGCGCTCGGCGGTGCCCGCGTGCAGCACCTCCACTCCCGGCGCGTCGACCGCGTCTGCGCCGCGGATCACATCGCCCTTCGACGACGACGCCGGGTAGCCGCGCGAGGCCAGCACCACCGTCACCGCCCACTCCGGCGACCAGTCGAGCTCGGCCCCGGCCAGCCCGCCCAAGCGTGCCGCGCGCTCCAGCAGATCGAGCAGGTCGGAGCGCAGCCGCGGCAGCACCGCCTGGGTCTCCGGGTCGCCGAAGCGGCAGTTGTACTCGAGCACCTTGGGGCCGGCGGCGGTCATCATCAGACCCGCGTAGAGGATGCCGTGGTAGGGCGTGCCGTCGCGCGCCAGCGCGTCCACCACCGGCTGGTGCACCTCACGCGCCAGCTCGGCCACGCGCGCGGCATCGACTCCCGGCACGGGCGAGTAGCTGCCCATGCCGCCCGTGTTGGGCCCCTCGTCGCCGTCGAAGATGCGCTTGTAGTCCTGCGCCGGCGCCATGGGCACGGCGCGCTCGCCGTCGCAGAGAGCCAGCAGCGACAGCTCCTCGCCCTCCAGGAACTCCTCGAGCACCACCTCGCACTCGCCGAAGCGCTGCTCGGTGAAGAACTCCTCCACCGCGGCGCGGGCCTCGCGCTCGCCGGCGCAGATGATCACTCCCTTGCCCGCGGCGAGCACATCGGCCTTGAGCACCACCGGGTAGGACGCGCACGCGATCTGCGCCAGCGCGGCCTCGCGGTCGCGCAGCACGATGTGCGAGGCGGTGGGCACGCTCACCCGCTGCATCAGCTCCTTGGCGTGAGCCTTGGACCCCTCGATCCGCGCCGCGGCCGCAGACGGCCCGAATACCGGCACGCCGGCCTCGGCCAAGGCGTCGGCCACGCCCGCCACCAGCGGCACCTCGGGACCCACCACAACCAGGTCGACGCCCTGGTCGCGCGCCCCGCGCACGATCGCGCCCACATCCTCGGCGCCCACGCCCGCGAGACAGGGCACGCCGTCGCGCGCGATCCCGGCGTTGCCGGGCGCGGCGAGGAGCTGCGGCCGCTGCGGGCTGCGGCCCAGGGCGCGGACGAGCGCGTGCTCGCGCCCGCCCCCGCCGACGACGAGAACGCGCTTCGGCACGAACCTAGAGCGAGGCGATGAAGTCGTCGACCGGGATCGCGGCGAGCGTCTCGTACTTCGCCGTGCCGCGCGACCCGAGCTCGAGCGAGACGCGCGCGATGGCCTTCTCGTCAGGCGCTTCCACCACGTTGATGAAGTCGTACTGGCCGAGCACCGCCCACTGCGCCGTGACCGACGCGCCGAGCTGCTCGATCTCCTTGTTCACCTCGCGAATGCGCGCGGGATTGTTCTTGATCGTCTGCACGCCCTCTGGAGTGAGCTTGCTGAGCAGGACATAGGTGGGCATGTGGCCGGGCCTTTCGGTCGACGACGGCGGGCGCGCTGATCCTACGCCGCAGCCGCCGCGACCGTCGCCTTCTCGAACCGCAGCTCGCCTTCGGCCGCCGTGACGAGCACGCGGTCGCCCGCGGCGAACTCGCCCTCCAGCAGCGCCAGCGCGAGGCGGTCCACCAGCTGCTTCTGGATCACGCGCTTGAGTGGGCGGGCGCCGTAGGTGGGGTCGTAGCCGAGGTTGCCGATGAGCGTGCGCGCCTCGTCGCTGAGCTCCGCCTCCACGCCGCGCTCGCGCACGCGGCCGACCAGCTTGGCCACCTGCAGGTCCACGATGCGGCCGATCTCCTCACGCGAGAGGGCATCGAACTCCACGATGTCGTCGAGCCGGTTGACGAACTCGGGCCGGAAGTGGGCCTCCACGCCCTCGCGGCCACCCGGGATGTTCGAGGTCATGATCAGCACCGCGTTCTTGAAGTCCACCGTACGGCCCTGGCCGTCGGTGAGCCGGCCGTCGTCCATCACCTGGAGCAGCACGTTGAAGACGTCGGGGTGGGCCTTCTCTATCTCATCGAGCAGCACCACGGTGTAGGGCCGCCGCCGCACCGCCTCGGTGAGCTGGCCACCCTCCTCGTAGCCCACGTAGCCGGGCGGCGCGCCCACGAGCCGGCTGACGGAGTGCTTCTCCATGTACTCGGACATGTCGATGCGCACCATGGCCTGCTCGGAGTCGAACATGAACTCGGCGAGCGCGCGGGCCAGCTCGGTCTTGCCCACACCGGTGGGGCCGAGGAAGAGGAACGTGCCGATCGGGCGGTCGGGGTCGGACAGCCCGGCGCGCGAGCGGCGCAGGGCGTTGGAGACGGCCTCGACCGCCTCACGTTGCCCCACGACGCGCTCGTGCAGGCGCTCCTCCATGTGCACGAGCTTCTCGACCTCGCCCTCCAGCAGCCTCGCCACCGGGATGCCCGTCCACTTGGCCACGACGTCGGCCACGTCCTCGTCGTCCACCTCCTGCTTGAAGAACCGCCGCTCGCCGTCAACGCCCGCGGCCTCCGCGTCGGAGAGGGCCCGCTCGAGCTCGGGGATGTGCCCGTAACGCAGCTTGGCGGCGCGCTCGAGGTCGGCGTCGCGCTCGGCGCGCTCGGCCTCGCGGTGCGCCTCCTCGAGCTGCTTCTTCACGTGGGCGATGGAGTCCACGGCATCCTTCTCGCGCTGCCACTCGGCCTTCATCGCCCCGGCCTGCTCGCGCAGGTCCGCCAGCTCGCGCTCGATGGCCTCGCGCCGGGCGGTGGACGCCTCGTCCTCCTCCTTGGCCAGCGCCTGGCGCTCGATCTCGAGCTGCATCACGCGGCGCTCCACCTCGTCGATCTCGGTGGGCACGGAATCGATCTCGATGCGCACCCGCGAGGCGGCCTCGTCGACGAGGTCGATGGCCTTGTCCGGGAGGAAGCGATCGGCGATGTAACGGTGCGAGAGCATGGCCGCGGCCACGATCGCGGAGTCCTGGATGCGCACCTCGTGGTGCACCTCGTAGCGCTCCTTGAGGCCGCGCAGGATGGCGATGGCGTCCTCCACGCTCGGCTCCTCCACCAGCACCGGCTGGAAGCGCCGCTCGAGCGCGGCGTCCTTCTCGATGTGCTTGCGGTACTCGTCGAGCGTGGTGGCGCCCACGGCGCGCAGCTCGCCGCGAGCGAGCATGGGCTTGAGCAGGTTGGCGGCGTCCACGGCGCCCTCGGCGGCGCCCGCGCCGACGATCGTGTGGAGCTCGTCGATGAAGAGGATCACCTGGCCGCCCGCCTCGGAGACCTCCTTCAGGACGGCCTTCAGCCGGTCCTCGAACTCGCCGCGGTACTTGGCGCCCGCGATGAGCGCGCCGATGTCGAGGGCGATCACGCGCCTGTCGCGCAGCGAGCCCGGGACGTCGCCGGACACGATGCGCTGGGCGAGGCCCTCGGCGATGGCGGTCTTGCCCACGCCCGGCTCGCCGATGAGCACGGGGTTGTTCTTCGTTCGGCGGGAGAGCACCTGGATGACGCGGCGGATCTCGCTGTCGCGGCCGATGACGGGGTCGAGCTTGCCCTGCTCGGCGGCCTCGGTGAGGTCCCGGCCGAACTTCGAGAGGGCGTCATAGGTGTCCTCGGGCTCGGCGCTGGTGACGCGGTGACGCCCCGGCAGCCCGGCGATGGCCTCGGCCAGCTGGTCGCGCCCGGCGCCGGCGTCCACCTGCGGGTCGCCGGCCAGGCCGAGCAGGAGGTGCTCGACGGCCACGAACTCGTCGCCCATGGCGCGCGCCTCCTCGTCGGCGCGCTCGATGGCCTCGAACACCCGGCCGTCGAAGCCGGGCTCCTGCGGGGCCTCACCCGTGACCACCGGCAGCTCGTCGAGTGCGGCGTTGGCGCTGCGGCGCAGGGTCTCGGGCTCGGCGCCGGCGGCACGGAGCACGGGCAGAGCAAGCGTGCCCTCCTGCTCGAGCACGGCGGCGAGCAGGTGCCGGGGCGTGACCTGAGAGTGCCGGCGGGCGGCGGCCAGGCGGCGAGCCGCCTCGAGGGCCTCGCGCGACTTGGTGGTGAAACGGTCGGCCTTCATCGCTGCGCCCCCCCTCGCTGGATCGGGATCCGGACGCCACGGGCGCCGCGGACCTGCCTGGCGGGGACGAGGGCGCGACCGGGTGCCTCATACGGGACGAGCTCGGCACGGAAAGAGCGGCGGATGCGCTCCACCTCCCGCTCGAGCTCCTCGCGCGCGCGCTCGGCCTGGCGCTCCATCCGGAGCACGCGGGCGCGCATGCGCTCGAGCTCCTCCTCGAGCGCGAACACCCGCTCCACGCCCGCCAGGTTCATGCCCATCTCGCACGTGAGCTCCTGGATCCGGCGCAGCCGCTCCACGTCGGCTTCGGAGTACAGGCGCGTGCGACCGGCCGAGCGCTTGGGCGTGATGAGCCCGCGCGCCTCGTAGATGCGCAGCGTCTGGGGATGCATGCCGGCGAGGTCGGCGGCCACCGAGATCATGTAGACGCCGCGGGCGGGCTCGGGGCGACGGGTTGCCATCAGCTCTTCCCCTCCCCGTCGAAGAGGCGGTCGCGCGGATTGTCTCCGAGCACGGCCTCGAGTGCGTCGACGGCCTCGCGTTGCTGCTTGGTGAGCGAGCGCGGGACGTCCACGGCCAGCCGGTAGTGGATGTCGCCCTTGCCGCGGCCACCGAGCTTGGGTGGCCCCTCACCGCGCAGCCGCTGCACCGTCCCGTGCTGGGTGCCCGCGGGCACGCGGATGCGCTTGGAGCCGTTGAGCGTGGGCACGTCGATGGTGCTCCCGCGGATGGCCTCGACGATCGTGATGGGCACCTCCACCTCGAGGTGGTCGCCCTTGCGCCTGAAGACCGTGGACGGCGCCACGCGGGTGACCACGTAGAGGTCGCCCGGCGGGCCGCCACGCCGGCCGGCCTCCCCCTTGCCGCCCAGGCGCACCCTGCTGCCGTCGCGCACACCCGCGGGGATGTTGACCTTGTAGCGCTTGACCTGGCGGGTGTGGCCGCTGCCGCTGCAGGTGGAGCACGGGTCCTCGATGCGCGTGCCCGTGCCGCCGCACGTGCGGCAGGGCTGGGAGATGGAGAACAGGCCCTGCGACTCGGCTTCCACGCCGCGCCCGGCGCAGGCCGGGCAGACGGTGGGACTGGTGCCGGGCTTGGCGCCGGTGCCGTGGCAGGTGGGGCAGGGCGCCGACAGCGGCACCGTGACCGGCACCTGCGCGCCCTCCATGGCCTGCTCGAAGGAGATGTGGACCTCGGTCTCGAGGTCGCGTCCGCGCTCGGCCCGCGCCGCGCCCGCGCCGCCCCGCCCGGCGGCCCCGCCGAAGAGGTCGGAGAGGATGTCGCCGATGCCGCCGCCGAAGGCGCCGCCCGCCCCGCCGCCGGTGCGGAAGCTGCCCGGGTCGAAGCCGGTGCCGAAGATCCCGCCGCCCGCGTCGTAGCGCTTGCGCTTCTCGGGATCGGACAGGATCGAGTAGGCCTCCTGGACCTCCTTGAAGCGCTCCTCGGCCTTGGGGTCGTCCGGGTTGCGGTCGGGGTGGTGCGTGCGCGCGAGCTTGCGGTAGGCCTTCTTGATCTCCTCGTCGGAGGCCTTCCGCTCGACGCCGAGCGTCTTGTATGGGTCCTTGACCGCAGGCATCAGCCGCTCCTAGCCGGATACCACCACGCGGGCAGGACGCAGCACCGCGCCGTTGAGCGTGTAGCCCCTCTCCACCACGTCGAGCACGACGCCCGAGCCCGCGCCGTCCTGCGCGGGGCGGGTGGAGAGCGCCTCGTGGCGCTCGGGGTCGAACGGCTGACCGGCCGGGTCGAAGCCCTCTACGCCGGCGCGCGCCAGCACGCCGACGAGCTCGGAGTGCACGAGCCGCACGCCGTCGGACAGGTGCTCCTCCCCGGGCTGCGCGCTGCCGAGTGCGCGCTCGAGGTTGTCCAGCACCGGCAGCAGCTCGCGCACGAGCCCGGCCTTGGCACGCTCGCCCGCGGCGGCGGCCTCGCGCGCGGCGCGCTTGCGATAGTTCTCGAAGTCCGCCTGGGCCCGGCGGGCGAGATCGAGGTACTCGTCCCGCTCGCGCTGGGCACGCGCGAGCGGATCCGCCTCGTCCTCGTCCTCCTCGGCGTCGGGCTCCGCCAGCGGGCCGGACGCCTCACGGGCCGCCTTCGCCCCCGGCTCGGGCTCGGGGGTGTGCCCCTCGAGCCCCCCCGGCCGCCGCGCCGCGGTGTCGTGCTCGGCCTCGGCGGCGGGATCGCCGCTGCCGGCGGGCTCGGCGGGGTCGGCCTCGTGCGGGAGCGGGCGCTCTCGTTCGCTCATCGCTTGTCGTCCCCGTCCACGACCTCGGCGTCCACGACCTCCTCCTCGGCGGAACCCTCGGCGTCGCCGGCGCCGTTCGCGCCGTCGCCGCCGGACTGCTGCTCGGCAGCCGCGGCATAGATCTGCTCGGAGACCTTGTGGAAGGCCGCCTGCAGCGCCTCGGTCTTGCTCCGCAGCAGCGCCGGGTCCTCGGACTCGAGGTTGTCGCGCACGTCCTTGATGGCGGCCTCGATCTCGTCCTTGGCGGAGGCGTCGATCTGCTCCTCCATCTCCTTGACCTGCCGCTCGGCCTGGTAGGCCGCGTTCTCGGCCTGGTTGCGCGCCTCCACCAGATCGCGCTGGCGCCGGTCGTCGTCGGCGTGCGCCTCGGCGTCCTTGACCATGCGCTCGATCTCGTCCTCGGCCAGGCCGGAGCCCGCCTTGATCTCGATCTTCTGCTCCTTGCCGGTGCCCAGGTCCTTCGCGCCCACGCCGAGGATGCCGTTGGCGTCGATGTCGAAGGTCACCTCGATCTGCGGGATGCCCCGCGGGGCGGGCGGGATGCCGGTGAGCTGGAACTTGCCGAGCGACTTGTTGTAGGCCGCCATCTCACGCTCGCCCTGGAGGACGTGCACCTCCACCGAGGGCTGGTTGTCCTCGGCCGTGGAGAAGATCTCCGACTTGCGCGTGGGGATGGTGGTGTTGCGCTCGATGAGCTTGGTCATCACGCCACCCTTGGTCTCGATGCCGAGGGTGAGCGGGGTGACGTCGAGCAGCAGGACGTCCTTCACGTCGCCCGCGAGCACGCCCGCCTGGATGGCGGCGCCCACGGCCACGACCTCGTCCGGGTTGACGCCGCGGTGCGGGTCCTTGCCGGTGAGCTCCTTGACCTTCTCCTGGACCGCGGGCATGCGGGTCATGCCGCCTACGAGCACCACGTGGTCGATGCCGCTGCCGCCGGCAGCGCCGGCGTCGGACAGCGCCTGCTTGGTGGGGCCCACGACGCGGTCGATGAGGTCGGCCGTGAGCTCGTTGAGCTTGGAGCGGGTGAGCCGCAGGTCGAGGTGCTTGGGCACGGACTCGACCGCGGTGATGAACGGGAGGTTGAGCTGGGTCTCCTGCGCGGCGGAGAGCTCGACCTTGGCCTTCTCCGCCGCCTCGTACAGGCGCTGGAGGGCCATCTTGTCCTTGGAGAGGTCCACGCCCTGGTCGCGCTTGAACTCGGCCACGAGGTGGTCGACGACCGCCTTGTCGAAGTTGTCGCCGCCGAGGTGGTTGTCCCCCGCCGTGGCCTTGACCTCGAACACGCCGTCGCCGATCTCGAGCACCGACACGTCGAACGTGCCGCCGCCGAGGTCGAAGACGAGGATCGTCTGGTCGCTCTCCTTGTCGAGCCCGTACGCGAGCGCTGCCGCGGTGGGCTCGTTGATGATGCGCTTGACGTCCAGCCCCGCGACCTTGCCGGCGTCCTTCGTGGCCTGGCGCTGGTCGTCGTTGAAGTAGGCCGGGACGGTGATGACGGCGCTGTCGACGGTGTCGCCGAGGTAGGCCTCGGCATCCGCCTTCAGCTTCTGGAGGATCATCGCGCTGATCTCCGGCGGCGAGTGCTCCTTGCCACCGGCCTGCACGCGCGCGTCGCCGTTGGGCCCGGCGATCACCTGGTAGGGGACGATCTTCTCCTCCTCGCGCACCTCGGCCTCCTTGCGGCCCATGAAGCGCTTGATCGAGAAGACCGTGTTCTCCGGGTTGGTGACGGCCTGGCGCTTGGCGGTCGTGCCTACGAGGCGCTCGCCGCTCTGGGAGAACGCGACGACGGACGGCGTGGTGCGCGCGCCCTCGGCGTTCTCGACGACGGTCGGCTCGCCGCCCTCGAGCACCGCCATGCACGAGTTGGTCGTGCCGAGATCGATGCCGATGGTCTTGCCCATGTTGGGTGTGCCTCCTGGCTTCAGGTTCTGGTGAAAGAAATCTGAGTGTCAGTGTGGCAGATCATGTGCCGACCGCCAACCCCGGTCGGGGTGCTGGGCAATCCGCGCTGCGGCGGCCGGGGTGCAACGGCGCCGTGTGGTGGACCAGCAGCGCCCGTGCGAGCACCTCCCTCGATGCCGATCCGGCACCGCGTCGTCCACCGGCGCGCCGGCACCAAGCGCCGAACGATGCGGCCGCGGGGTCAGGTCTCCGGCAGGGGCTGCGGCGGGCGCAGACGGGGGACGAGCTCCACGGCCACGATCGCCGCGAGGATGAGGGCGGCGCCCGCCCACGAGACGGCCGACAGGCGCTCGTCCGCCAGCAGCCAGCCGAACAGGCCGGCGAACGCCGGCTCGGACGCGAGGATGAGCGCCGTGCGCGCCGGCGGCGCGTGCTGCTGGGCGTAGGTCTGCACGAAGAAGCCGAGAGCACTGGCCACCAGCGATGTCACCAGCAGCGCCGACCAGACCGTCCAGCCGCTCGGCGCCTGGACGTCCCCGGCCACCCCGGCCACCGCGAGGCACACGAAGCCGCACACGCCGAGCTGCACGGCCAGCAGCGCGCCCACGTCGTGCTCGGCCACCGCCCGCGCGGTCACGAGGATGTGGGCGGCGAATGCGATCGCGCAGAGGAACACCAGGCCGTCGCCGCGCAGGTCGAGGTCGCTGCCGGCCCCCGACAGCAGGTACAGGCCGAGCGCGGACACAGCGGCCGCCGCCCACCCGACCGGCGTGATGCGGTCGCGCAGGAACACCGCTCCCATCAATGGCGTGAGCACCACGAACAGGCCGGTGATGAAGCCGGCGTTGGACGCGGTGGTCTCCTCCAGGCCGAGCGTCTGGCAGACGTAGCCGGCCGTGAGGAAGACGCCCATCAGCAGCCCGGCGCGCCAGCCCGCGGCCGGCAGGGCGCGCAGCCGCTTCCGGAAGATCAGCGCCACCAGCAGCGCGGCGGGCACGAAGCGGTAGCCGAGGAACGCCATCGTGGGCAGCAGCTCGATGGCGTCCTGGACCATCACGAACGTCAGGCCCCAGACGGAGGCGATCCCCACGAGCGCGGTCTCCGCGCCGCGCTCTCGGCTCACGCCTTCGCCGCCCGCCGCAGCTCGCGCCCGTACGGGCACATCCGCAGCAGCGGGCACTCGCCACAGCGAGGCGCCCGCGCGGTGCACGTACGCCGCCCGTGGCGGATGAGCAGCACGTGCAGCTCGTACGCGTCCTCCGGATCCGCGATCCGGAGCATGTCGTCGTGCATCTCGTCGAAGGACGCGCCTGGCCGGAACAGCCCCAGGCGCGCGCCCACGCGCGAGACGTGCGTGTCCACCGGGATGTCCGGCAGCCCGTACGAGAAGAGCAGCACGCACGCGGCCGTCTTGCGCCCCACGCCGGGCAGCGAGCACAGGTACGCGCGCGACTCCTCCAGCGGCGCGTGCTCGATCCAGGCGAGGTCGTCGTCCCCCAGCGCCCGCAGGATCTCCCGGATGCGGACGGCCTTGGTGGGCGCCAGCCCGCCCGGGCGGATGGCCTCCTCCAGCTCGATCACCGGCGCGTCGCGCACCTGGGCCCAGGTCGCGAAGCGGTCGCGCAGGCGCCCGTAGGCCACGTCGCGGTTGCGGTCGTTGGTGTTCTGCGAGAGCACCGTGAGCACGAGCTCGTCCAAGGGCGCGCGGTGGGGATCGAGCACGGGGCGCCCGTACTCGGACCGCAGGCGGTCGCGGATCGCGCGCACCCGGCGCTTGGTGGGTCGGTTCCACTCGGTGGCCATCGGGCGATGGATGGTATGAAGCGCGCCGTGCAGGGCGAGATCGACGGCACGGAGACCTTCTGGCACGAGGCGCGGGCACGCACGCCTGCGCCCGTCCTCTACGTGCACGGCGTGCCCACCAGCGGCGACGAGTGGCTGCCGTTCCTCGAGCGCACGGGAGGCGTGGCGCCGGACCTGCCCGGGTTCGGCCGCTCCGCCAAGCCGCACGCCTTCCGCTACTCGATCGACGGCTACCGGGAGTTCCTGCGCGCGTTCGTGTACGCGCGCGGGCTCGAGCGCTTCTCCCTGGTCGTGCACGACTGGGGGGCGGTGGGCCTGGCGCTGGCGCAGGCGGTCCCCGAGCGCGTGGAGCGGCTGGTGGTGATGAACGCGGTCCCGTTCCTGCCCGGCTACCGCTGGCACCGCATCGCCCGCGTGTGGCGGACGCCCGTGGCCGGTGAGCTGGCGATGGGGTCCACGCTCAAGCGGAGCTTTCGGCTGATCTCGCGCGAGTCCAACGTCACGCCCGGTCCGATGCCGCCGGAGTTCATCGACATGGTGTGGCGCCACTGGGACCAGGGCACGATGCGCGCCATCCTCAAGCTGTATCGCTCCGGGCCGCCCGCCGTGCTCGCCGCGGCGGGTGAGCGGCTGGGCGAGCTGCGCTGCCCGGCGCTCGTGCTATGGGGGGAGCAGGACCCCTACATCGGGGCGGAGTTCGCGCAGCGCTACGCCGACGCGCTCGGCGGCGACGCGCGCGTGGAGGTGCTCACCGACGCCGGGCACTGGCCGTGGATCGACCGGCCGGACGTGGTGGACACGGTCGCGGCATTCCTGGGCGCCCGGTAGGGTCGCGCCCTCATGGCGGCCCACTTCAGCGGCAAGGTCTGCGTGGTCACCGGCGCCGGCTCGGGGATAGGGCGCTCCACGGCCCTGCTATTCGCCAGGCTCGGCGCCAATGTGCACGTGGCGGAGCTCGACGAGGAGCGCGCTCGGGCCGTCGTCGCCGAGATCGAGGCGGCCGGCGGCAAGGCCACGGCACACGTCACCGACGTGACGGACGCAGCCGCCGTCGAGACGCTGGCCGAGGCGGTGTACGCGGCGAACGGCGCGGTGGACGTCCTCCACAACAACGCCGGCATCGGGCACGGCGGGCCGGTGGAGGAGACCACGCTCGAGGACTGGCAGCGCGTGATCGCCGTGAACCTGATGGGCGTCGTCCACGGCGTGCACTTCTTCGTGCCGCGGATGCTCGCCCAGGGCCGCCCCGCGCACATCGTCAACACCGCTTCGCTGGCCGGGCTCGTGGCGACTCCGGAGCTCGTCCCGTACGCAACCACCAAGCACGCCGTCGTGGGGCTGACCGAGTCGCTGAACGCGGAGCTCGCGGGCCGCGGGATCCACGTGAGCGCCATCTGCCCGGGGATAATCAACACGAACATCGTCGCCACGGCCACCATGCGGGGCGACCTCGGGCGGCGCCAGGGCCGGGCCGTCGAGTTCTACGAGCGCCGCGGCGCCTCGCCGGACGTGGTGGCCGAGGCCGTGGTGGACGCCGTGCGGCGCAAGCGCCTGATCCGCACCACCCCGCGCTGGCACGTGGCGCCGAGCTGGGCGATCCGCCGCCTCTCGCCGCGGCTGGGGCAGTTCGCCGCACGTGCCACCACACGCGCGACGACCCGGCTCACGGGCGGCTGAGACACCGAGCCGAGGAGCGGCGGCCCCTGAGCCTGGGGGCACCAGGTCGATGCTGCACCGGGGGGACTGAGCCGGCGGCAGCCGGGCGGCTTCCCTCGCCGTCCGGCTAGCCTTGTCCCATCGTGCTGCGGCTCTCCGCGTCCGCCCCGCCGCGGCCGGCCCCCCGCTCCCGGGCGCCTGAACCCGCCCCGGCGCCCGCCGCGCCGCGCAGCATCCCCTTCGAGCGCCTCGCGCCGGCGCTGGTCGCCGCCCTGCTCGCCGCCGTCTATCTGCTGGTCGAGCCGCGCACCGTGGACTTCGCCGCGCACGAGTTCCGGACCGACCTCTTCGCGCGCGAGGGCTTCACGCTCTGGAACGGCCAGTGGTACGGCGGGCACCACACGGTGGCCTACAGCGTGCTCTTCCCGCCGCTCGCGTGGCTGCTCTCACCCGCGCTCGTCGGCGCGGTTTCCGCCGTGGCGTCCGCCGCGCTGTTCGAGCCGCTCGCCCGCGGGCGCTGGGGCGAGCGAGCGCGCTGGGGAGCGCTGTGGTTCGGAGTGGGCAGCGCCACGCTGCTCTTCACCGGCCGCCTGCCGTTCGGGATGGGGGTGGCACTCGGGATCGCGGCGCTGCTCGCGCTCCAGCGCCGGCGGCCCGCGCTCGCCGCCGTGCTCGCCGTCCTGTGCTCGCTGGCGAGCCCCGTCGCCGGGCTCTTCCTCGCGCTGGCCGGCGTGGCGCTGGGCTTCGCCGGGCTGCGCCTGCCCGGCGAGGCGCCGCGCTCCGACGACCGAGCAGCCCGCCGCGACGGCGCCCTGATCGCCGCCGCGTCGCTCACCCCGCCGGTGCTGCTGGCGCTCGCGTTCCCGGAGGGCGGCCACGAGCCCTTCGTGCTCTCCGCCTTCCTGCCGTTGCCGCTGTTCGCGCTGGGCGCCGCCCTGCTGCTCCCGGCCCGCGAGCACGCGCTGCGGATCGGCGCCGCGCTGTACGGGCTCGCCGGCATCGCCGCCTGGTTGATCGAGACGCCCATGGGCGGCAACGCGGTCCGGCTGGGCGCCCTGTTCGGCGGTCCGGTCCTGCTCTGCGCGCTCGGCTGGTCGGGCTCCCCCCGCCGGCGCGCGCTGCTCGCCGCGGGCTTTCTCGCGCTCGCCGTCTGGCAGTGGTCGCCCGCGGTGCGCGACGTCGTGAAGTCGATCGAGGACCCCTCGGCCGAGGCCGCCTACTACGCGCCGCTGCTCGACTTCCTGCGCGAGCACCCGGGCGAGGGGCGGATCGAGATCCCCTTCACCCGCAGCCACTGGGAGGCGGCGGAGATCGCTCCCGAGTTCCCGCTGGCGCGCGGCTGGCAGCGGCAGCTCGACGTGGGGCGCAACCAGATCTTCTACGACGGCGTGCTCAACGACCTGACCTACGCCTCATGGCTCGCCGAGCACGGCGTGCGCTACGTGGCCCTCCCGAGCGCGAAGCCCGACTACAGCGCGTATGGCGAGCGCGCCCTCGTGGAGCGCGACCCCGGCTACCTGCGGGAGGTCTGGAGCTCGCAGCACTGGCGCGTGTACGAGGTGCTGCTGCCGCACCCGCTCGTGATCTCCGACCGCGACGCCGACATTCGCCTGGTGGAGATGAGATCGGACGAGTTCATCCTCGACGTGCGCGAGCCGGGCAGCGCGCTCGTGCGGGCCAGCTGGACGCCGTACTGGAAGGCGCACGGCGGCTGCGTGGAGCGCGATGGCGACTGGACGCGGGTCAGCGCGAGCGAAGCCGGCCGCCTGCGCGTGACCACGACCTTCTCGGTCGAACGGGTGGTGTCCCGTGGTCAGAGGTGCAGCAAACCGTAACCGCGGGCGCCCGCATGGCCGGTAAGCTGGCCGGATGAATCGGGCGTGGTACTGGAGCTCGCGGTGGCTCCCCCAGGGGTGGTTCGACGCACTCAGGCAGCTGGCGCTGTTCGCCGGCGCCTACTACCTCTACCGCATCGTCCGCGGCTTCACGGATGGCAGCGCCGACGTGGCATTCGACAACGCGCGCGACCTTGTGGCCATCGAGCGCAACATGGGGCTGTTCTTCGAGCCCGGCCTCCAGGACTGGGTTCAGGCCCATGCCACGGTGCTGCTGGACGGCGCCAACTGGATGTACGTGAACTCGCACTTCGTGGTCACCACCACGTTCCTGATCTGGCTCTACCTGTTCCGCAACGAGTCCTACTACTACGTGCGCAACCTCTTCATGATCGCCATGGGCCTGGCCCTGGTGGGCTACCTCGTCTACCCCACGGCGCCGCCGCGCTTCCTGCCCGAGTGGGGCTTCGAGGACTCCGTGGCCGCCTTCGTGGGAGAGGAGACCGCCAGCAGCGCCGGCGTCCTCTACAACCCCTACGCCGCGGTGCCCAGCATGCACGTGGCGTTCGCCCTCATGATCGCCATCCCCGCCATCCAGCTCGTGCGGTCGGCCGCGCTCAAGGCCGCCTGGGCCACCTACCCGCTCATCGTCACCTTCGTCGTGGTGGTCACCGCCAACCACTTCTGGCTCGACGCCGCCCTCGGCGTGGCCGTCGCGGCGGTGTCGGCCTGGGCGGCCAGTGCCGCGCTTGCCCGTGCGCGACCGCATGCGTGGGCCTGGCGCACGCAGGTCCAGGCCGAGGCATCGGCTTGACCGAGCCCGCGCAGGAGCCCGCCTCGCAGAGCGGGGCGGGACGGCGCCCGCGCGGGGGCGGGCGCAAGCCGGGCGAGATGCGCGCACTGGCCCGCAACCGCCTGATCGAGTCCCGCCTCACGCCCAACGCCATCTCGATGACCGGCCTGGTGCTCAACGTCGTGGCCGCCGTCCTCATCACCCAGCGCCTGTTCTTCCTCGCAGGCATCGCCTTCATCGTCGGCTCGGTGTGCGACACGCTGGACGGCCGCTACTCCCGCATGTCCGGTAAGGGCACGCCGTTCGGCGCCTTCCTCGACTCCACTCTCGACCGCGTGGAGGAGGGCATCGTGCTCGTCGCGGTGGCGGCCTACTTCGCCGCAGTCAAGCAGGATGACTTCGCCGTGGCCGCCGTGGTGGTCACGGTGCTCGGCTCGCTCATGGTCAGCTACACACGCGCACGCGCCGAGGCGCTCGGCGTCGAGTGCAAGGTGGGCGTGGCCACGCGCGCGGTCCGGGTGGTGATCCTCTCCATCGGCCTCGTGTTCGCCAGGGGGGCCGGGATCGGCGACTTCGAACTGCTGGCGCCGGCCATCTACGTGCTGGCCGTGCTCACCACCTTCACCATGCTCCAGCGCATCTTCCACGTGCGCTCCGAGCTCCTGAAAGCCGACGCGGCGTAACCGAACTGCCCTCAGGCCGTAGGATCCCTTCGGGGGGAGAACCCGACGTGCTGAGCTTTTAGGCCGCTGAGCAGGCGATCCGTGCCGCCGCGGCATCTGTCATATCCAGGAGGAACTTCTTGAGCACACACCCCACCAACGGCGCGGCGCGCTACCAGAGCGAGAAGGTGCGCGTGGCCATCGTCGGCGTTGGCAACTGCGCCTCGGCCTTCGTCCAGGGCGTCGAGTACTACAAGGACGCCGATCCGGACGAGTCCGTCCCGGGCCTCATGCACGTTGACCTCGGCGGCTACCACGTCTCGGACATCGAGTTCACGGCCGCCTTCGACGTGGACGCCGACAAGGTCGGCAAGGACCTGTCCGAGGCCATCTGGGCCGGCCAGAACAACACGATCAAGTTCGCCGACGTGCCCACGCTCGGCGTGCCGGTGCAGCGGGGCATGACGCACGACGGCCTCGGCAAGTACCTCAAGCAGAAGATCACCAAGGCGCCGGGCGAGACCGCCGACATCGTCGAGATCCTGAAGGAGACCAAGACCGACGTCGTCGTCTCCTACCTCCCCGTGGGCTCCGAGCAGGCCACCAAGTGGTACGTGGAGCAGGTGCTCGAGGCCGGCTGCGGCTTCGTGAACTGCATCCCGGTCTTCATCGCGCGTGAGGACTACTGGGGCAAGCGCTTCGAGAAGGCGGGCCTGCCGATCGTGGGCGACGACATCAAGTCGCAGGTGGGCGCCACCATCGTCCACCGCCAGCTTGCCCGCCTGTTCGGCGACCGCGGCGTGAAGATGATGCGCACGTCGCAGCTCAACGTGGGCGGCAACATGGACTTCTACAACATGCTCGAGCGCGAGCGGCTGGAGTCCAAGAAGATCAGCAAGACCAACGCGGTCACCTCGATCATGGATCACGAGCTGCCGGCCGACGACGTGTACATCGGCCCGTCGGACTACGTGCCGTGGCTCACCGACCGCAAGTGGGCGCACATCCGCGTGGAGGGCCAGGCCTTCGGCGACGTGCCGCTCAACCTCGAGCTCAAGCTCGAGGTGTGGGACTCGCCCAACTCGGCCGGCATCGTGATCGACGCCACCCGCTGCTGCAAGCTGGCGCTCAACCGCGGCATCGGCGGCGCGCTCGAGGGTCCGAGCTCGTACCTGATGAAGTCCCCGCCCGTGCAGGTCCACGATTCGGTCGCGCGGGATAACACCGAGAAGTTCATCGCCGAGCACGGCGGCGCGCCGAAGCTGCCGGGCGCGGCCAAGGTGAAGGCCAAGCAGAAGGCGTAACAGCCTTCGCTCGGCGAATCGTCCAGCGGGCGGCCTGCGGGCCGCCCGCTCACGTTGGTGCCCGGCCGGCCGTGCTCTCGTATCCTCCCGCCGTGCCCGCGGAGCGCTTCTCCATCGCCCAGGTCACCCCCTATGCCTGGGAGCAGCACCACGAGGTCAACCGCTTCGTCGAGCGCCTCGCCGACGAGCTGTGCGCTCGCGGCCACCGTGTCGTGGTGGTGGCGCCGTCGGAGTCGCGGGCGCTCGTGCGCAGCTCGCGCGCCGCGATCAAGCGCGCCGGGCGCGACCCGGACGCCGTGTTCGCCGGCCCGGGCTGCGCCAACGTGCTCGGCGTGGGCCAGAGCATCGCGCGCCGGGGGCGCTCGGCCACGCTGCCGCTCGACGTGTCGCGGACGATCGAGGACCTGCTCGACCGAGCGGAGCTCGACTTCGTGCACGTGCACGAGCCGTTCGCGCCGTCCGCGGCGTCCGCGGCGCTGCGCCACTCGCGCGCGCTGAACGTGGGCACCTTCCACGCCACCACCGAGCGCGTCCTGTCCACCCAGGTGGCGCGGCGGGTGGTGGAGCTCTTCTTCGGGCGCCTCGACGGCCGCACGGCCAGCTTCGCTTGCACCCGCGACCTCGTCGGGCGCTTCTTCCCCGGCGACTACCGTGTCATCCGCCCGGGCGCCGACCTGGTGGAGCGCCCCGCGCGCGGCGGCACCGTGGAGATCGTCTACTCGGCCGAGGAGGAGCGCTCGGCGCTGCGGCTGTTCCTGCGCGGCCTGCGCCGCCTGCCGCGCGATCTGGACTGGCGGGCCACCGTCTGGTCGCGCCACCCCGCCGAGCCCGCGGTGCCGCTCAGCAAGGCGCTGCGCGAGCGCGTGCGGTTCGCCGGCCCGGCCGACGGGTCGGAGGCCCAGCACCTGGCCGCGGCCGACATCGCGGTGGCGGCCTCGATGGGCGCCGCGCCCGCGCCGCACATGCTGCTGCGCGCGCAGGCCGGCGGCGCCGTGCCGGTGGCGTCGCGGCTCCCTGCCTACGAGGAGGCGGTGGGCGACGGCGAGCGCGGGCTGCTGTTCGAGCCGCGTGATGCGGTGACGCTCGGAGCCCAGCTCGAGCGGCTCGTGACGGACGCCGACCTGCGCGAGCGCTTCCACCGCCGCACGCTCGACGAGCACGCGGGCCTGTCCTGGTCGCGGGTGGCGGACGAGTTCGAGGCGCTGTACGGGGAGATCGCCGCGCGCCGCCACGACGCCGGCGGGAACGGCGCGCTGCGCAAGCGGGTTGCCGGCCGCGACTTCATCCACGTGGACCTGCACATGCACACGAACCACTCGCACGACTGCGCGACGCCGGTTGAGGTACTGCTCGACACGGCCAAGGCGAGCGGCTTGGGCGCGATCGCGATCACCGACCACAACGAGGTCTCGGGGGCGCTCGAGGCGCGCGAGCGCGCCGACGGGATCAAGGTGATCGTGGCCGAGGAGGTGAAGACCGCCGACCAGGGCGAGGTCATCGGCCTTTTCATCGAGGAGAAGATCCCGCGCGGCCTGACACTGGCGGAGACGATCGCCGAGATCCGCCGCCAGGGCGGGCTCGTGTACGTGCCGCACCCGTTCGACCGCATGCACGCGGTGCCGGACTACGAGCACCTGCTCGAGGTGGTGGAGGACATCGACGCCATCGAGGTGTTCAACCCGCGCGTCGCCTTCGCCGCCTTCAACGAGGAGGCGGCGCGCTTCGCGGCCAAGTACCGCATCGTCGCCGGCGCCGGCTCGGACAGCCACGTGGCCCAGGGGCTCGGCTCGGTGAAGATCCGGATGCGCGACTTCGACGGCCCGGACGAGTTCCTCGCCTCCCTGCGCGACGCGGACATCATCCGCAAGCGCCAGAGCCTGCTCTACGTGCAGGCGCTGAAGTTCCTCCAGACCACCGCGAACCCCGCCCACGCCCGCAGGAAGCGTTCCAGGACAGGCAAGACGTGATGCAGCGCAAAGGAGCGCCGCCCGACCCGTCAAAACCAACCGCGGTGCCCGCGACCGACGACGAGATCAGGGAGAAGTACCTCGAGCGGGCGATCCGTGAGCTCAACGGGCTCACGCATGACGTGCAGTCCTGCGACCACTGTCCGCGCGGCAACGTCATGCCGGTGCTCGGATCGGGCCACCCGCAGGCCGACGTGTTCCTGCTCAAGTACGCGCCGCGGCCCGCGGAGATCGAGGAGGGCGTGGCCTTCTACGGCCGCGCCGGCGGCGCCCTGATGAAGAGCTTCAAGCGGCTCTCGATCGACCCACTGGCGGTGTACGGCACGGTGTTCGTCAAGTGCCCCGTGCCGGACACCGAGATGTCGGCGCCCGAGTGCCGGGCGCGCGTTCTGGACGAGCTGGCGATCGTGGCGCCGCGGATCGTGGTGGTCATGGGCGAGGAGGCGCGGGTCGAGCTCAACGACCTGGCTGTGCCCCTGGCGCGCGAGCTCGAGGACAGCCCGGGCGAGGTCCAGCGGCTCACGCCGTCGTGCGACGCCCTCTTCGCACCCGACATCGACGCCTCGCTGGACGACGAGCCCTCAAAGCGCGCCTTCTGGAGCGCCTTCCGCGCGCTCGGCGACTGGTACGCCGAGCTGCCGCCCTACTGAGCCGCCGCGCGCTCGGCGTGCTCGCGGCTGGGGTGGAAGCTCCATGAGGCGATGAGCCCGCCGTCGACTCGCACCACGACGTGCCAGGCGAACGACATGTCGCGGCCGCGCGTCCTTCCGCTGGCGATCGCGGCGTGGCTGCTGCTCTCCACCTCGTCCGCGGCTGCGTAGCTCCCCGGGAAGCGCCGCTCGATCTCGGCGAGCCAGCGCCGGATGCCCTCCTCGCCCCGATAAGCCTCCCCCGTGAGCGCCGCTACGACCGGGCGGAACTCCACATCGGGGGTGCAGATTGCGGCGAGCGCGGCCGCGTCGCGGCGATTGGCCGCCTCCAGCAGCGACTGCAGGAGTTCCTCGCTCCGTTGCGGCACGCAGCGCATCTTTTCAGCCACGCGCTCCGCGGGTATGGTCGGGATGAGCGAACGAAGGAGATCTCCATGAAGGTGCTCGTCGTCGCCAACCGCACAGCGGAGTCCGATGAGCTGCTCGATGCGCTCACCCGGCGCGCGGCCGAGGAGGGACAGGTCTCGTTCACGCTGCTCGTTCCCGCCACGCCGCATGGCGTGGCCTGGGCGGCCGACATGCACTCGGGCTCCACGGAGGCGGAGGAGCACATGCGCCGCGCGGTGGAGCGGCTGCGCGCGGCCGGGCTCGACGTGGACGGGAAGGTGGGCGACCCCGACCCGGTGGCGGCCGTGGAGGACACGGTGAACTTCGACAGCTACGACGGCGTGATCGTCTCGACGCTGCCCACGCACCTCTCGAGGTGGCTGAAGCTCGATCTCCCCCACCGCGTGGAGCGCGTCACCGGACTGGCGGTGACCCACGTCGTGGCATCCGAGGTCAAGACCGGCGACAGAGCGGGTAGGTGACCGGCATGGACCTGGAAGAGCACACCCTGGACCCCGTCATCGAGCGGACCTGCGCCGAGTGCGGCGCGAAGCTCACCAGCCGCGAGATCCAGGACTCGCTCGACGCCGGCGGGCCCTACCTGTGCTCCGTGCACGCGGCCGAGGACGTGGCCCTCGAGGAGAGCGGGGGAGCGGGCGAGGGCTAGGCCCGCTCCAGCAGCGCCACCGACTCGATGTGTGGCGTCTGCGGGAACATGTCCACCGGCGTGACGGCGGCGAGGCGGTAGCCGGCGTCCACCATCTGGCGCGCGTTGGGCGCCAGCGTCGTGGGGTTGCACGAGACGTAGACGATGCGCTGCGCCTCCGCCTCGAGCACGCGGCGCACGACCTTCTGGGAGAGGCCGGCCCGCGGCGGGTCCACCACCACCACGTCCGGCTTGCCGGCCTGCTCGAGCAGCGGGCGCATGGCGGTACGGATGTCGCCGGCGAAGAAGCGGGCATTCGCCACCCCGTTGGCCCGCGCGGTGCCGATGGCGTCCGCCACCGACTGCTCCACGACCTCCACGCCCCAGACCTCGCCGGCGCGGGCCGCCAGGGAGAGGGCGATCGTGCCGATGCCGCAGTAGAGGTCGAAGACCTTCTCCGAGCCGGTGAGCGCCGCGCGCTCGGCGGCGATCCCGTACAGGCGCTCCGCCATCTCGGTGTTGGTCTGGAAGAAGGCGTCGGGGGAGATGCGAAAGCGCAGGCCGCAGACCTCCTCCTCGATGTACTCCCGGCCGCTGAGCACCTGGTCCTCGGCATCGCGCGTGGTCTCGGCCACGCCGGGCGCGCGCGTCCAGATCAGGCTGTGGGCGTCCACCGCGGTGGCGAACTCCTCGCTGTCGAAGTCGCCCACGCTGGTGACCAGCCGCGCTTGCAGCTGTCCGCTGCGCCGGCCCTCGCGGATGACGAGGTTGCGCAGGAACCCCCCGCCCCCGCCGCGGTCCCAGGCCGACAGGCCCTCCTCGCGACACCACGCCTTGACCTGCTCGCGCAGCGCGTTGATGCGCTCCGAGGCCAGCACGTCGTCGCTGACGTCGTCGATCTCCGACCACGATCCGGCGCGGTGGAAGCCGAGCACGAGCTCGCCCGCCTCGCCCGTGCCGAAGGAGTACTCGAGCTTGTTGCGGTAGCGCCACTCCTCGGCGGCGGGCACGATCGGCCCGACCGGAGGGGCGTCGAAGCCGCCGAGCCGCTCGAGGGCATCGCGCACCTGGCGCTCCTTCTCCTCCAGCTGGCGCTCGTAGGAGAGCACCTGCCACGGCGCCCCGGGATGTGCGGCACGGGCCTCGATCCGCTCGGCGCTGGGCTCGAGCACCTCCACGAGGCGCCCCTCCGCATAGCCGCGCTTGGACTTGGTGATCCGGGCGCGCACGACGTCGCCCGGCACCGCGCCGCGCACGAACACCACGTAGCCGTCGAGGCGGCCGACTCCGGCGCCGCCGTGGGCGATGGCGTCGACGGGCACGTCGACCTCGGCGCCCTTGGGGGGACGGGCGGTCCTGGCGGGGGCGTCGGACATGGCTCCCTATGCTGGCAGCCCGTGGACCTGACCGACTACCGCGCCGAGGCGGAGACCTTCCTCACCGCCGTCGACGGCGAGTACTACCGCCACTACTCGGGGCAGCAGGAGGACTTCGACGTCGAGCCGATCTACAAGCGGCACGAGGCCCTGTTCTCGCGCGCGGCGGTGGACGCGCTGCGGGGCGGGGAGGATGGCTCGCGCGAGCTGCTGGAGTTCGCGGTTCACGGCCTGATCGGGCGGGCCACGACGGCGGAGACGGCCGAGCTCGCCCGGCGCGAGGCCTCGCTCGAGCTGGAGGCCAACGGGGAGCGCATGCCGTTCCGCCAGGCGCGGATCGCGCAGGCCAACGAGCGCGACCCCGACCGGCGCGCCGCGATCGAGGCGGCCTCGCTCCACATCACCGGCCGTGAGCTGCAGCCGCTGCTCCTGGCCCTGCACGAGCGCACCGGCGCGCTGGTCGGCGACCTCGGCTGGCCCAGCGTGCTCGCGCTCGTGGAGGATCTCTCCGGGATCGACCTCGGCGCGCTGGGCACGCAGACGGACGCCTTCCTCACCGGGACCGACGGGACGTACGAGGCCGTGGTAGAGCCGGAGCTGTCGGCCCAGCTCGGCATCGGCTTCGCGGACCTGCGCCGGTCCGACCTGCCGGCCTTCTTCCGCGCCCCCGGGCTGGACGAGCTCTTCCCCGTGGCCGAGCGCGACCGGGTGTTCGGCGAGACCATCGCCGGGCTGGGACTCGACGCGAGCGCGGGGCAGAACGTGCGGGTGGACGCCGAGGCGCGGCCCAAGAAGTCACCGCGCGCGTTCTGCGCCCCGGTGCGGGTGCCCGACGAGGTCTATCTCGTGATCGCACCAACCGGCGGGCGCGACGACTACGAGGCGCTGCTGCACGAGGCGGGCCACGCCTACCACTACGGCCATGTCGACCGGGCGCTGGCCTTCGAGCAGCGCTACCTCGGCGACAACTCCGTGACCGAGGGCTTCGCGTTCCTCTTCCAGGGGCTCAGCTCCGATCCCGAGTGGCTGCGGCGCCGCCTCGGGGTCGAGGACCCGTCGCGCGTCACCGCGTACGCGCGCGCCTCGAAGCTGATCTTCCTGCGCCGCTACTGCGCCAAGCTCGCCTACGAGCTCGAGCTGCACGCCGAGGGCGCCGACCTCGCCCGGATGCCGGGCGAGTACGCCCAGCGGCTGTCCGGCGCCGTGCGCGTGGACTGGCCGGCCGTCACGTGGCTCGCCGACGTGGACGCCTTCTTCTACGCGGCCCGCTACCTGCGCGCCTGGGCCTTCGAGACCCATCTCCGGGCGCTGCTGGCCGAGCGCTTCGGCCCGGCCTGGTTCGAGCAGCGCGCGGCGGGCGACGAGCTGAAGTCGCTCATGCGCGAGGGCCAGCGCCGCCCGGCGCACGAGCTGCTGGCCGAGCTGCGCGGGGAGGAGCTGGACTTCTCGGCGCTGCTCGCCGACGTGGCCGGCTGACGCGCTCCGCTACAGCGCGAGCCCACGCTCAGAGCTTGGACTCGATCGCGCTGAGCACGGACTTGCGGTTGGCGTTGCGGCGCTCGTAGTCGCGCACCTTGCGCAGCTCCGGAGCGCTCAGCCCCCCGAGGCGCCCCTGCACCTGCGCGGCGGTCAGGTCGTCGTAGCCGGTGATCGGGAAGCTCGATCCGATGCCCGCGGCGCGGCGGGCGCGGTCCGCCTGTGCCAGCACCGGGTCGGCGGCGCCGGCGGCGCGCTTGCGAGCCCGGGACGTGGCGTCCCCCACCTGCCTGCGTGCGCGGTCGGCGGCGTCGGCGCGTCGGCGCACCTCGCCACCGCCCCGCTCGAGCAGGCCCTCGAGGTTGCCCAGGACGTCATCGGTCTGGCGGCGGCCGCGCTCGACCAGGCCGCGTACGACCTCCTCGGCATCATCTGCCGTCATGCGCCCGCGCTGTACGGCGTCGTCCACGACCTCCTGGATGCGGTCGCGCGTGAGCAGCACCATCTCGAGCGGGCGGATGAGGTTGCGGGTGAGGGCGTCGCGGAACTCGGCGACGGACTTGCCGCTGAAGTCGGCGGCCGGGGAGGCGGCCTTCGCCGTGCGGCCCGCCGCCTTGGAGGCGGTGCGCTTGCGCCCGCTGGCCTTGCCGGCCTTGCTCGCGGCGGCACGGCGCGTGGTCTTGGGCTTGGAGGCGGCGCCCTTTTTGGCGGACGCCGAGCGCGCGGTCTTCGGGCGCGAAGCGGCGCCCTTCTTGGCGGCGGCCGATCGCGAGCTCGCCGGCTTCCTGCTCGACGACCCGCTCCTGCGGCTGCTGCCGCCCGACGTGCGCTTGCGCTGATCAGCCATCTGGCCCTCCTCCGCTCGTGGTTCCCGCTGGGTGCCCCGCTTGCGCCGGAGCCTAACGCGCCGCGATGCGGGCCACGACCGCGGGGTGGTCGGACAGGCGCAGCAGCCGCCCGTCTCCGGCGGGAAGCTCGCGCCACGCGACAGCGAGCGCGCGCGGCGGTTCCACGATCTCCGCGCCGCGGACGAGCAGGTGGTCGATGTGGTTCGGTCCCGTGGGGGGCGCGAGGCCGAAGTCCTCGCGCAGCCGCTCGAACGCCTCCGGCGTGCGGCGCGGCCGGATGTTGAAGTCGCCGCCGAGGACCAGCGGCGCGCCTCCGGCCCACGCCACGCCCGCGTCGGCGGCAGCCAGCGCCTCGCGCGCGATCCGCTCCGGCGGCGTGGTGCTGAGGTGCACGTTGCCCACGCAGACGGCGCGCCCGCCCGGCGCCGCCAGCCGCGCCCACAGCAGCCGCCGTCGCTCCGGCCGGCGCGCGAGCGTCATGCGACGCACCTCTGCCACCTGCCACGGCGGGCGCGCGAGCAGCTGGTTGGAGCCGCCCTCGTCCGAGCCGATCAGGTCCGGGTTGAGGTCGGCCAGCCAGCCGCGGACCGGGCCCAGGAAGTTGCGCGAGGTGAGCGCGACGGCCCCGCCGGTCGCGCCGGTCGCGCGCAGCAGCTCCGCATGCCAGCGCGGCGGCGCCTCCTGGAGCAGCGCCACGTCCCAGTCCTCGGAGGCCAGCCGCTGCGCGAACTCGGTACGCAGCGGCCGATTCACCTGCACGTGCGTCTCGTTGCGCTCCTCCACCCGCAGCCACAGGGAGCGCCGCGTGAACAGCGACGGGTCCGGCGGATGGTCCCGGCCGTGGAACAGGTTCCACGTGAGGAGGCGCACTACGCTACCCCGCTCATGCCACGGCACTTCCTCACCGGCGAAGAGCTTACGGGCGACGAGCTCGCCGGGCTGCTCGAGCGCGCCGCCGAGCTCAAGCGGGACCGGCTGGCGTCGCGGGTGATGGAGGGGAGGAGCATGGCGCTGATCTTCGAGAAGCCCTCCACGCGCACGCGCGTGTCGTTCGAGGTCGGCGTCGGCGAGCTGGGTGGGCACCCGCTGATCCTGCGGGAGGGCGAGATGCAGCTCTCACGCGGCGAGTCGGTGCGGGACACGGCGCAGGTGCTCTCGCGGATGGTGCACGCGATCGGCATCCGCACGGGGGCGCACGAGCCGGTGGAGGAGCTGGCGCGCTGGTCGCAGGTGCCGGTTGTGAACATGCTCACGGCCGACCACCACCCCTGCCAGGCGCTCGCGGACCTGCTCACGCTGCGCGAGCGCTTCGGCCGCCTCGACGGGCTGAAGCTGGCCTACGTGGGCGACGGCAACAACGTGGCCCACTCGCTCATGCTCGCGGGGGCGCTCGCGGGGATGGAGGTGGCGGTGGCCGCGCCGGCCGAGCTCGCGCCCTCCATCGACCCGCCCGCGGGCACGACCGTGACCACGGACCCGCGCGCGGCGGCCGCCGGCGCGCACGCGCTCTACGCGGACGTGTGGGTGAGCATGGGCGACGAGGACGCCGACCGCCGCCGTGAGCTGCTGGCTCCGTACCGGCTCGACGAGGACCTGCTGAGCGCCGCCCGTCCCGATGCCGTGGCCCTCCACTGCCTGCCGGCCCACCCCGGCGAGGAGATCACCGAGGGTGTGCTCTACGGGGAGCGCTCGGCCGTGTGGGACCAGGCGGAGAACCGCCTGCACGCGCAGAAGGCGCTCTTGGAGCTGCTGGTCACAAGCTAGGGTTCGCGCTCCAGTCATCGGAAACCAGGGGGTTACCGCGATGAGGAGACACCTTGCCCTGACCATGGCCGTGCTCGCGCTCGGTCTTGTCGCCGCCGGCTGCGGCGACGACGACGACGACGAGGACGGCGGAGCAGCGGCCACCACGGAGCAGCCGGCGCCGGCCGACACCGGCGCGGACGAAACGGACGAGGACACCGACGCGGCGGGCGGTGGTGAGGAGCTGACGCTGACCGCGGACGAGGGCGAGCTGGCCTGGGAGCCGGCCGAGCTCACCGCGCCGGCCGGGAGCGTGACGATCACGCTCGACAACCCGGCCGAGATCCCGCACAACGTGACGATCGAGGACACCGACGCCGCATCGGAGACCGTCATGGCGGACACCACGTCGCTGACGACGGAGTTGGAGGCCGGCGAGTACACGTACTTCTGCTCGGTGGCCGGCCACCGCGAGGCGGGCATGGAGGGCACGCTCACGGTCGAGTAGCGAAAGGGCCTGCCTCAGGCGCGCGGCCGCAGGCCGAAGCCGCGAAGGAGCAGGAGCGCGGTCTCGCCGAGGCTGCCGCGCGCCGGCAGCAGCCCGAGCTGGGTCGAGATGTCGTAGAGGTCGAAGAAGCCCCGGGCGCGGCGGATGAGCCCGTCCGTGAGCTCCACGTAGTGCAGGCCGTGGACCACCACGAAGCGGTCCGTGGCCGGCAGCGACGGCAGCTCGCCCTTGTGCGTTCCCAGCGCCCGCCAGGGCAGGCAGGCGTAGCCGCCGCGCTCGAGCGCGGCGCCCGCGCGCTCCAGCCGCAGGTCCGGGAAGCCGGCGCGCAGCTGCACCGCCAGCCGGTGCAGCTCCTCGACGCCCTCGAGCGGCGCCGTGGCCAGCGGGTCCTCATAGCGCACGTCGGGCGTGCAGCAGTCCCCGAAGCCGTCGCGCTCCCAGGCGGCGCGCCAGCGCGAGGCGAGCTCGTCGATGCCGGTGCGGTCGGGGAGGCGCTCGCCGGTCATGTCAGCTGAGCTCCGGCACGCCCTCGGTGGGCGTCGACCCCTCGGCGTAGCGCCGCCGCGGGATGCGTCCCGCGCCCCGGGCCGCGTAGCCCGCCTCCACGGCCAGGCGCATGGCGCGCGCCATCGCAGCCGGGTCCTCGGCGCGGGAGACGGCGCTGGCGAGCAGCACGGCTTCGCAGCCCGCCTCCATCGCGAGCGTGGCGTCGGAGGCGGTGCCGATGCCGGCGTCGAGGATCACGGGCACGCGTGCCGCCTCGACTATGAGGCGCAGGTTGTACGGGTTGCGGATGCCCATGCCGCTGCCGATCGGCGAGCCGAGCGGCATGACCGCCGCGCAGCCGGCGTCCTCCAGGCGGCGAGCCAGGATCGGGTCGTCGCTGGTGTAGGGCAGCACGATGAAGCCCTCGGCCACGAGCGTCTCGGCCGCCTCCAGCAGCTCGACCGGGTCGGGCAGCAGCGTCCTGTCGTCGCCGATCACCTCGAGCTTCACCCAGTCCGTGTCGAACGCCTCGCGGGCGAGTCGCGCGGTGCGCACCGCGTCGCGCGCGGTGAAGCAGCCGGCGGTGTTGGGCAGCAGGAAGCAGTCCGCGTCGCGCAGCACGTCGACGATCGAGCCCTGGGCTGCAGGGTCCACGCGCCGCAGCGCAAGCGTGGCCATCTCGGCGCCGGACGCCGCCAGCGCCTCCGCCATCGACTCGAGGTTGCGAAAGCCGCCGGTGCCGATGATCAGGCGCGAGCCGAACTCCCGGCCGGCGATGACGAAGCGCTCAGCCACCCTGCACCGCCTGAAGCACCTCGACGCGCTGGCCGTCGTGCAGCTCGGTGGCCTCCCACGCGCCGCGCGGCACCACCTCGCCGTCCACCGCCACCGCGATGCCCTGGTAGGGCTCGGGCGCGCCCGACGCCGCCACCGCGGCGGTCACGTGGGCGCCGTCGGCCAGCTCGGCCCGCTCGCCGTTGAGGCTGACGATCACGCCGGGCTCCCCGCCCGCCGCGCGGGCGACAGCGGCACGGCCGCCTCGGGAACCGGCTCCCCGCAGACGACGGCGGCCACGACCTGTGCCGTGAGCGGGGCCAGCAGGATGCCGTTGCGGTAGTGGCCGGTGGCCAGCAGGACACCGTCCTCGGCGGGGCCCACCAGCGGCATGTTGTCCGGCGTGGCCGGGCGCAGCCCGGCGGCCGCGCCCTCGAACTCCAGCTCCTCGACGTCGGGGAGCAGCTCGATGGCCGCCTCGAGCAGCCGGAACACGCCCTCGGCGGTCACCCGTGTGTCGAACCCGCGCTCCTCGACGGTCGCGCCCACCAGCACGCGGCCGTCACCACGGTCCACCACGTAGCAGCGCGGGCTGCGCACGAGCGCCACGCAGAGGCGCTCCGGCCCGCGCGCACGGCAGTGCAGGACCTGACCCTTGACGGGGCGGACCGGAATGCCGGCGAGGCTCGCGCTCCAGCAGCCGGCCGCCAGCACCACGTGCCCGGCATCCACGCGGCGGCCGTCCGCCAGCGTGACGCCGTGCGCGTCCACGGCCGCCACCTCGACCCCCGTGGCCAGCTCGCCGCCGGCCCCCTCCACCGCGGCGGTCAAGGCGGACACCAGCGCGCCGGGATCCACCTGGTGGTCCTGTGGCGCGTGGATGGCTCCGGCGATGCGCGGGGACAACCCGGGCTCGGCGCGCCGTGCCGCGCTCGGCGTGAGCCACTCGGCGTCGAGGCCGAGGCGGCGCTGGAAGTCGTGCAGGCGGCGCAGCTCCTCGGCGTCGTCGCGGTCGGCCGCCACGACGAGCGCGCCCGACTCCCGGAAGCCCGGGGACAGGCCCGACCGCTCGGCCAGCTCGGCAGCGAAGCCGGGCCACAGCTCGCCCGAGGCGAGGTTGGCCCGCAGCAGGTCCTGCTCCCCGAACTCCGCCTCGGTGACCGGGGCCAGCATCCCCGCCGCCACGCCGGAGGCGCCGGCGCCGGGACGGTCGCGCTCGGCAAGGAGCACGGAGCGCCCCCGCAGCGCGATACGCCACGCGCAGGCCAGCCCGACGGCGCCGCCTCCGACGACGGCCACGTCGTAGCTGCTCTTGCTCGGGATTGTGCTCACGGACCTCCCTCCGCCGGCATTACCCGGATCAGGTTCTACGGTCGGCGGCGCGTCAGCCGCCCTCTCAGCCCGGTCCCGACCCGAGCTCCCGTGTACGCAGGGAATGCTACTCCGGACCGTCAGGCCAGCAGGCGCTCGAGCGCCCGGCGGTCGAGCGGGTCGACCCGGCCGACGCGGCGACCGAGCGCATCGAAGTCGGCGTCGGCGGAGACCAGACGCTCGATGCCGTGGACGATGCAGGTGGCCGCGTGGATCCGGTCGTTCGCTCCCAGCGCTGCCAGGTCGAGGCCGAGGGCCACGCCGACGATCTCGTCGGTGACCGCGAGCAGCGGGGTCATCACGGTGAACGTCCGCCGCGCGAGGCCGTCCAGGTTCCCGACTCGACCGGACAGCTCGAGGTGCCAGACCTCCTCCACGACGGCGGTCGAGGTCCTGCCGTCGACCGCGCCGGCGGCGACCGCCTCGAGGATCTCCACGCACGGTTCGCGGTAGTCCGATGGCGTCGCGGCGTAGACGAAGACGTTCGCGTCGAGGAAGAACGTCACCGCGGCCGCTGGATCGAAGCGCCGACCGTGTCGCGCTCCGCAGCGATCAGCGCTTCCAGCTCCTCCGGCGAGCGATACGTGCCGCGCATGGCGCGAATCTCGGCGATCGCTGCCCCACGCTCGGCACGACTGACCGGCCCGTAACGCGCATCGACGGCCTCGCGCACCAACGCCGCGACAGAGGTGCCGCGGCGCGCGGCCTCGGCCTCGAGTCGGCGACGCTGCTCCGCGCTCACGAGGATCTGAAGCCTCTCCTTGAGCATGAGCAGAGCATACACATGCCGCGGGGCCCCGCCTATTGCAGCCAGTGGACGAAGCCGGCCGGCCGCGCCGGGCCTACGAGGAACTTCCGCAAGCTCTGGCTGACCCTGTCGGGGGCTCCCTGCGGGAACCGGCTCGATCGAAGTAAGACGAGACCGGCGTGCCCTTGGCCGGACGCGGTCCGCTGCGCCGCCAGGAGAAGGAGATCTCCGGCGTCGTAGCTGACGAGCGCGCGCTCGTCGGTGGCCGCCTGCGCGAGCTGCTGGGCATCCGGCAGGCCGCGCAAGGCGGGAGTCTCTACAACCGCATCGACCTCGAAGCCGTCGTTTCGCAGTCCCCGCGCGACGCGCACGGGAACCATCTCGTCGAGACGGAGCTTCACTGCAGCGCGGTCTGCTGCTCGCGCCAGGCAGCCTCGGCACGCTCGGCCTGCTCTTCGTTTCGGCGGATGAGCTCGTCCACCTCGTCCTTGAACTCGCCGTAGTAGCTCAGTCCGGTCTGGATGAGGCCCTCACCGAGCTCGAGCAGCTCGGCCAGCTCGCGGACGGCGGCCGGGCCACGGGTCGGCAGTTGCTTGAGCGCCGCCACGATCTCCCACACGTCTGGGCCGGCGGCGAGACCCGCCCGGCGGCCCATGGGACCCTCACGGAAGACGATCCCCGGGTGGTCGTCCATGCGCATTCCCTCGTCGATGTAGCGCTCGGCCAACTCCCTCTGCGACCGCCGAACTCGCCGCGCGCGCGCCTGCAATCGCTCCACCACGGGCGCGGCGAAGCGAGCCGCGAACTGAACCGTCGAGCGTCCTCGGCTGGCCATGCTGACATTATATGACAGTGGCTGACAATTGGTAGACCGTCGAGGGAGCGGCCTTGCTGGAAGCCGGCCGCCGCGGGGCCACGCGGCGTGGCAGGCGTCGCGGGTCAGCGGACTGTCAGCGTGGCGCGGTCGGTGGTGCGCTGGCCGCCGAGGGCGGCACTACCGGTAACGGCGGGTGGGTGCCTCGTCCGGATGGGAGACACGTTCGCGCTGGACGGCCTCTCCGCTGCCGCGATTCGCGATCACCGGGTAGAGCAGGGCGATCACCAGGCCGAGGATGCCGATGACCATCAGGATCGTGCCGACCGTGGCCAGCTCGATGCCGGAGACGCTGGCCGTGACGGCGTACTTGAGAATCGCCCCGGCGGCGATCAGGAAGAGTGAAGTTCCTATGCCCACGGGAATGCGGTACCCATGTGCGGCGGGGCGAAACCCACCGCAACCCGGACCCGGCCCGCCGGTTTGGGACCTCTACATGCGCACGACACTGCTCATCATCACCCTGCTCGCCCTTGCCGCGGCCCCTGCCGCGCAGGCGTCGAGCACGATGCCCACGATCTTCCAGGATGACGGCCGCGTCCTCTATTCGGGCGACGGCGCGCGCGACGCGGCGCTCGACGAGATCGCCGCGGGCGGCGCGGAGGTGCTCAAGCTGCACGTGATCTGGGCCGACGTGGCCCCGGGCGGCGCCACCCGCCCCGACGGCTTCCGGGGGCACCTCCCGTCGAGCTACTCCGAGGCCGCCTTCGCGCGCTATGACGCGGCCATCCGCGGCGCCCGCGCGCGCGGCCTCGACGTGCTCCTCGCCCCCACCACTCCGGCGCCGGGATGGGCCACCCGCAAGCGCGGCGACGACCGCGGCGTGTACCGTCCCAGCGCGCGCGAGTACGGCCGCTTCGTGCGCGCGCTGGCCACGCGCTACGACGGCGGGCACGGGCAGCCGGAGGTGGACATGTGGACCATCGGCAACGAGCCCAACCACCCGGACTTCCTGCAGCCGCTCGGATCGCGGCGCGGCTACCACATCGGCCCGCACATCTATCGCGAGATGGTGCGCCACGCCGTGGCCGGCCTGCGGCTCGCGGGCCACCGTGGCGACACCGTGCTCTTCGGGGAGACGCTGCCGATCGGCAAGCGCCGGCCGGGCGTCCGCAACACCATCAGCCCCGTCACGTTCATCCGCGAGTTCTTCTGCCTCGACCGGCGCTGGCGGCCCTATCGCGGGCGTGCGGCGCGCCGCCGCGACTGCGACGGCTTCGAGCGGGTGACCGGGGTCACGGGCTACGCGCACCATCCCTACACGCGGCCCGGCGGGCCGGGCGTGCGGGAGACCAGCCGAGACGACGCGCAGATCCAGTCGCTGCACCGCATCACCCGGGCGCTGGACCGGGCGGCGTCGCGACGGCGGCTGTCGCGGCGCGGCATGCGCGTGTACATCACCGAGTTCGGCTTCCAGAGCGACCCGCCCGACCGCTTCTGGACCCCGCTGCGCCGCATCCCCGCCTATCTCAACGAGTCGGAGTGGCTGGCCTATCGCAACCGCCGGGTGGCCAGCTGGTCGCAGTACGCGCTGACCGACGACGTTCCGCTCGCCGGCTTCCAGTCGGGCCTGCGCTTCTCCGACGGCAGCGAGAAGCCCGGCGTGTACGACGCCTACCGCCGGCCGTTCTACGTGCGCCACCGCAGCTCCCGCTCGATCGAGGCCTGGGGCGCCGTGCGCAACGGCGAGCGCGGTGAAACCGTCGAGGTGCAGCAGCGTCGCGGCGGCGGCGAGTTCCGCCGGCTGCGAACGCTGCGGCTCAACTCGCGCGGCTACTTCCGCGCCGGCATCCGCATCTCACGGCCGCGCGAGCGCGAGTACCGCTTCGTGAGCGGCGGCACGGCCAGCCGCGAGGTCCGGGCCAGCCGCCGATGAGGCGCGCCGCCGCGCTGCTCGCCGCGGGCGCGGCGGTCTGTGCCCTGCCCGCGGCACCCGCCGCCGCGAGCACCACCCAGCTGTCGATCCTCCAGGACGACGGCCAGCTGCTCGATCGCGAGCCGGCGGTGCGCGAAGCGCGGCTGGACGAGTTCCGGGCACTCGGCGCGGACGTCGTGAAGATCAACGTGGACTGGCGCCGCGTGGCGCCCGCCGCGCGTCCCTCCGCCACCGCCGACCCGGCCTCCTACGACGCCGTGAGCTGGGCTCCCTTCGACGCCGCGATCGCCGGGTCGGCCGCGCGCGGGATGCGCGTGCTGCTCACCGTGGGGGGCCCGGCACCGGACTGGGCCGCGGGCGGCTCGTCCGAGCCGGTGGAAGGCGCCCTGCGGCCCGATGCCGCCGAGTTCGGGCAGTTCGTGCGCGCGGTGGGCGCGCGCTACTCGGGCTCGTACCGGCCGCCCGCTCCCGAGCCGGCCCCGGGCGGAGGTGAGAACCCCGTGCTGCCGCCGCTCCCCTTCCCGCCCGCACACGCCGCCCAGTCCGCCCCGCTGCCGCGCGTGTCGCTCTGGTCGGTATGGAACGAGCCGAACCTCGTGCGCTTCCTCCAGCCCCAGCGCGACAGCCGCCGGCGGCCACTCTCGCCCCACCTCTACCGCGACCTCTACCTGTCCGCGCACGGCGGGCTGTCGGCCACGGGCCACGGCCGCGACACCATCCTGCTCGGCGAGCTGCTGCCCGTGGGCAAGGCGCCGCGGTCGAGCCGGTCGAGCGTCCGCCCGCTGGAGTTCCTGCGCGAGCTGGCGTGCGTGGACCGCCGGCTGCGCCCCTACCGCGGCGGCGCGGCCCGCCGGCGCGGCTGCGACGGCTTCAGGGCGCTGCCCGGCAGCGGCGTGGCCGTGCACCCGTACACATCGGGGATCTCCGCCCCACCGCGCACCCGCCCGCGCCGCCGCGACGACATCTCGATCTCCACGCTGTCGCGACTCACCGGGCTGCTCGACAGCCTGGGCTCGCGCAAGCGCCTGCGGGTGCGCCGGGCGATGCCGGTGTGGCTCACCGAGTTCGGCTTCCAGACCGACCCGCCCGAGCGCTTCGGCGCCGACCTGCGCCGGGTGCCGGCATACATGGCCGAGAGCGAGTACATCGCCTGGCGCAACCGCCGCGTGAAGTCCGTGTCCCAGTACCCGCTCGTGGACGACGGCGATTCGGCCGGCTTCCAGAGCGGCCTGCGCTTCCACGACGGCCGCGCGAAGCCGCACGTGTACCGCGCCTACGAGATGCCGCTGCACGCGCGGCGGGCGTCGCGGCGGACGGTGGAGCTGTTCGGCGGCGTGCGCGCGGCGAGCGGCGGCAGCGTGCGGATCGAGTCGCGTCGCCGCGGCCGGGGCTGGCGCCGGCTGGGCAGCGCGAAGCTCAACCGGCGCGGCTACTTCCGCAGGCGCTTCCGCGTGAGCGGCGGGCGCGAGTACCGCATCGTGTCGGGCGGCAGGCGCTCGAACCGCGCCCGGGCTTAGGTTGAGAGAGGCTCTCCCGGGGGACTATCCAGCGGGTCGGCTGGCCCGTGACGGCCGCGATGCGATCGAAGTCCTCGTCGTAGTGGAGGACGCCGGCGCCGGCCTCCTCGGCCGCGGCCGTGTGCCAACTAGCATCCCTGTCCGTGAACGACGGCGCACAGCGACGCGAGCGGCTCGCCGCCTCCAGGCTCTACCTCGTGGTCGAGTCGGTGGCCGGCGGCCGGCCGGCCGAGCCGATCGTGGCCGCCGCGCTGGAGGGCGGCGCGGACCTCGTGCAGCTGCGCGACAAGGAGGCGGGCGACGACTCGATCCTCGAGGCCGCGGCGCGCTTCCGCGAGCTCTGCGCCGAGCACGGCGCCCTGTTCGTGCTCAACGACCGGGCCGACCTGGCCGCGCGCTGCGGCGCCGACGCCGTGCACGTGGGCCAGGACGATGCCCGCGTGGAAGAGGCGCGCGCGGTGGTGGGACCGGACTTGCTGATCGGCCTCTCCACCCACGCGCCGGGGCAGTTCGCGGCAGGGCTGGAGTCGGGGGCCGACTACCTCTGCGCCGGGCCGGTGCACGAGACGCCCACCAAGCCGGGGCGGCCGGCCACGGGGCTCGGCTATGTGCGCCATGCCGCCGCGCACGCGGACGGGCGTCCCTGGTTCGCGATCGGGGGGATCGACACGTCGAACGTGGCCGAGGTGGCCGAGGCGGGCGCCGGGCGTGTGGTGGTCGTACGCGCGATCCGGGACGCGGATGACCCGCGGGCCGTCGCGCGCGAGCTCCGCACGGCACTGGAGACAGGCGTTGGGGCGGCGCGGTAGGAAGCGGCGGCGCGAGGACGCGCCGTCCGCGAGGCAGCAGCGGGAGGAGTTCACGAGCCGCTACCGCACCCGCAGCGACGCGCGCAACGAGGCCGCCCGGGCGGCGCTCGACCCGCTCGAGCCCGGGGAGCGGCCGCGCGCCGTGACGGTGGGGGCGATCGTCGCGCTGGCGCTCGGCATCGCCAACCTCGCCTTCTACGTCGCGGGCGGAGAGATCGAGGGCGACCGCCCCGCGCTGCCCGGGGTGATCTCCTACTCGCTGCTGATGCTGGCGGCTGCCTGGGGCCAGTGGCGGGCCCGCTACTGGGCCGTGCTCGGGATGGAGGCGCTCCTCGGCCTGATCATCCTCGTCTTCAGCATCCTGCTGGTCGTGGCCTCCAACGTCGCGGCGGCGCTCGTGTCGGTGGCCATCGTCATCCCGTCCGCTGTGCTGTTCTGGTTCCTGATCAAGGCGATGGCGCGAATCCAGATGCCGGTGCGAGAATGAGCGACTGGCCCTTCTCCATGGTGCAGCGCGTGCGCTTCGGCGACCTCGACGCGATGCAGCACATGAACAACGTCGAGTTCCTGCGCTACTTCGAGACGGCGCGGATCGACTACATCCGCGAGGCGCTGCCCGAGCACGTCCCCACGAGCGGACAGCAGTTCGGGTTCATCTTCGCCGAGTGCCACATCTCCTACCGCTCGCCCGCCCACTACGACGAGCAGATCCGCACGTCCATCCGCCCGTCGGAGCTGCGGCGCTCGAGCGTGCGGCTCGAGTTCGAGATGCGCCACGACGGCGACGGGCAGCGGCTCGTGGCCGAGGGCTGGGGCGTGCTCGTGGGCTACGACTACGCGGCCGGGCGCGCCCAGCCATTGCCGGACGCCGTGCGCGAGCGCCTCGAGCGCGACCTGGCGCCCGCCGGGTAGTCAGCGGCTGACGTGCTCGCAGGTGGAGTCGACCACGTCGCCGGGGTCGGCGATCACCGTGTCGGTGCCTGGCCCGCAGCGGACGAACTCGAGCGCGCCGCCCGCCACGTCGAGCACGTCGTCGCCCTCTCCGCCGAGCACGTCGAGCCCGCCGGCCACCGCAAGGCCGCGCGTCTGCAGCCTGTCGTCGCCGTCGCCCAGGTCCACGCGGCCATAGCCCCACGGGAAGATCGAGACGCCCGGCAGCCCCGCGGCCACGTCACGGTGCAGAAGCGACGTGCAGACGGCCCCGGCCAGGGCGGGCACGCACGTGTCGGTGGTGATGGCCACGGCGTCGCGCACGACGACGACCTGCGGGGTGAGTGAGGCGGAGGCGAGCGAGACCCGGTTGGCCTCACCCGGCGCGGCCGTGTAGAGGAACGCGGGAGTGCCGGGGAAGCTCTGCTGGTAGACGCTGGCGGCGGTTGCGCCCCACGCCGCCCCGGGCGCGAGGACGACCAGCCCTGCCACCAGCCACGCAATCCTTCCCCCCATGTGCCCATCGTACCCCGGCGGACGGCACTCCGGGGCGCCTGTGTAGGCTCCGATGCCGCAATGCCGGAGTCCTCCTACGACTGCATCGTCATCGGGTCCGGGCCGGGCGGCTACGTTGCCGCCATCCGGGCCGCGCAGCTGGGGATGAAGACGGCGGTCGTGGAGAAGGACAAGGTCGGGGGGCGCTGCCTGAACTACGCGTGCATCCCGGCCAAGGGGATGCTGCGCGTGGCCGACGTGTACACCGAGGTGTCCCACGCGGGTGACTTCGGCGTGAAGGTGGACGGCGCATCGGTGGACTACAAGGGCGCCTGCAAGCACCGCGACAAGGTGGTCAAGACGCTCACCGGCGGCGTGGCGATGCTGCTCAAGAAGAACAAGGTGGACGTCATCGAGGGGCACGCCTCGCTCACCGACGACGCCAACGTGAAGATCGGCGGCTCCTTCGACGGCACCGAGATCCAGGCGGGCAAGGTCGTGATCGCCACCGGATCGGTGGCCAAGCCGCTGCTCGACCTGCAGTTCGGCGGGCGCGTGCTCGACACGGCCGCCACCTGGCTGCTGGGCGAGCAGCCCAAGCGTCTCGCGGTGATCGGCGCGGGCGCGTCTGGCACCGAGGTGGCCTCGGCGTTCGGCCGCCTGGGCACCGAGGTCGTCCTGCTCGAGGCATTGGCGCAGATCCTGCCGCTCGAGGACAAGGACATCGCCCGCACCTGCGCGCGCGAGGTGGCCAAGCAGAACGTGGAGATCGTCACCGGCGCGAGCATCGAGGGCGCGGAGGCCGGCGACAAGGGCGTCCAGATCACCTGGGGCGGCGAGACGCGCGAGTTCGACTACCTCTGCATCGCCGCCGGCCGCGGCCCGGACTTCGAGGGCCTCGGGCTGGAGGACGCCGGAGTCAAGACGGACGACCGCGGCCTGGTCGACGTCGACGGCGCGCTGCGCACGAGCCGCGATGGCGTGTACGCGATAGGCGACATCGTCCCCGGCCCCGCACTTGCCCACAAGGCCTCCGAGGAGGGCGTCATCGCGGTCGAGGACGCCGCGGGCATGGACACCCACGCGCTCGACCACGCGGCCATCCCGGCGGCCACCTTCTGCTACCCGCAGGTGGCGAGCTTCGGCCTGACCGAGGCCGCCGCCAAGGAGGCCGGCCACGACGTGGTGGTGGGGAAGGTCCCGCTCGGTGCGGTGGGCGCGCCCACGGTGTACGGCGACCGCGGCGGGATGATCAAGATCGTCGGCGACAGGAAGTACGGCGAGCTGCTCGGCGGCCACATCGTCTCCGCGAAGGCGGCCGACCTGATCCAGGAGCTCGTGGTCGCCCGCGAGCTCGAGGGCGGCTTCCCCGAGATCGCGCGCTCCATCCACGCGCACCCCACCTTCTCGGAGGCCGTGCTCGAGGCCGCGCGGGCCGCAGACGGCTGGCTGATACACGGTTGAGACCAGGTTGATACTGCGCCGGGGGTGCCTCGTGCCTACGGTCGGAGTATGGAAGCCCCGCGCCAGAATGCATCGCTCGTCCTCTCCCTGATCGCCCTGGTCATGGCCAGCGCCGGCACTGGCTACGCTGCGCTGGGTGACGGCGGCGCGGTCACGGCGGGCAACGCGCGCGGCGAGCCGGTCGAGATCCAGGTGCGCAACCGCTCCCGCGGGGAAACGGGTCTCATCTCCTCGGGCGACGACTACTCGCTGCGGCTCTCCAACACCGGCGAGGGCGGGGGCGCCGTCTACGGCTGCCGCGCCCCCGACGCCCCGCCCGCGCAGGACCTCGCCTGCCTCTACGCCGACAACCTGCGTGGCGGCAAGGCGTTCCTGTTCCGCTCCCGGGACGGCGCCAGCGCAGGTCACTTCGACCTCGGCAACCCGGCGGGCGCACCGTTCACCACCAACGCCACCGGCTTGGTGCAGAACCTCAACGCGGACAAGGTCGACGGCCTCGACGCTTCGCAGCTACAGGGCCAGACCGGGCCTCCGGGACCGGCCGGGCCGCAGGGGCCGGGTGGCGCCACGAACCTGACCTACCGCTCGGTGCAGAAGGTCTCGGCGGACAACGCCAACGAGGAGCTCGCAGTGAACTGCGAGCCGGGGGAGCGGGCCACCGGCGGCGGGTCCGAGACAGTGGCCGGCAGCAACCTCGACCAGCTCTTCTTCTTCGGGGACGACCCCGTGCTCGACGGAACCACCCCCGTCGGCTGGCATGACAACGTGTTCAACGACACGGCGTTCAGCGCGACCTGGCGCGTGTACGTCATCTGCGCCGCGCCGTAGGGGTTTGCGAAGCTTGCGGCCGTGCACGACTCGCAGCCGGTCTTCTACTTCGACGTCGGCTCGCCGTACGCCTGGCTCGCGGCCGAGCGGATCAATGCGCTCTTCCCGGCGCCGCCGGCGTGGCAGCCGATCCTGCTCGGCGGGGTCTTCAAGGCGGTCGGGCGCAGCTCATGGGCGAGAACGGAGAAGCGCGAGGAGGGCATGCGAGAGATCGAGCGCCGCGCCGCCGAGCACGGCCTCATGGAGGTGCGCTGGCCCGACCCCTGGCCCGGCGACGGGCTGGCGGCCATGCGCGCGGCCACCTTCGCCAAGCAGACCGGCCGGGTGGTCGCGTTCTCACTCGCGGCGTTTCGCCAGGCCTTCGCCGCCGGCCGCGACCTGAGCGAGGTGGACAACGTGCTGATCGCCGCGGCCGCGTGCGAGCTGCATCCGCGCGCGGTGATCGCCGGGATCGAGAGCCGCGGCGTGAAGGACGAGCTGCGCGGGGGGGGGGGGGGGGGGGGGGGGGGGGGGGGGGGGGGGGGGGGGGGGGGG